>CAUPUT010000040.1:0-10033 GCA_963514615.1 uncultured Treponema sp. | reverse complement strand
TGCGGCCTTTGAAAGCCTGCTTATCCGCGTCGGCGGGGGTATCTAGCATGCGGAAACTCGCGATAGAAACTTCAAACGGATATAGTGAGCGGAATTTTTTCATCGACTTGCAGTGGTTTGCTGCAGAGGACGAAGGGCGTACCGAAGACCCAACCGACTATAAAATACGCAAGGCTCGTGAAGAAGGACGCGTCGCAAAAAGTCAGGATATCAACGCAGCGTTGGTAATGCTTTTTCCCGCCGGTGCGCTTATCTTTCTTTCCTCCTTTTTTTTGGAAGAATGTATGGAAATCCTGCGCTTCTTTTTTTTGCGGAGTACGCAGGCGGATATCCGAAGCGGTATGTGGTTCGGTATCTTTGTGCAATATTTTTTAAAGCTTGCCCTTCCGCTCGCCCTTATCGCTATGATTGCTGGCGTGATTGCCAATGTCCTTCAAAATAACGGGTTTTTATTTTCTACCAAACCTATTCAGCCTCAATTCAACAAGATTGTCCCCGACTTTATACGTTTTTTTAAACGGGCACTTTTTTCTACCGAAGGCTTATTCAATTTTGCGAAGTCGTTGACAAAGGTTGTGGTGCTGGTGTTTGTTGCCTTTTTAATGATACGGGCAAATCTTCCCCATTTTATTGAGCTGTTGACGGTAAGCTTTCCGCAAGCGATCTTTTTTATTGCAGGAGTCGCGGCAAAACTGCTTGCAACCGCTGCATTGTTACTGCTGATTCTTGCAATTCCCGATTATTTTTTTCAGCGCAAGCAGTTTATCGATTCGCTGAAGATGACAAAGCAGGAAATAAAAGAAGAATATAAGGAATTGGAGGGCGATCCTCAGGTTAAGGGAAGAATTAGGCAGCAAATGCAGGCAATTCTATCTCAAAATGCCATTCGCAATGTGCCCAAGGCTGATGTGGTTATTACGAACCCGACGCACTTTGCAATCGCAATGCAGTGGGATTCAAAAACGATGGCGGCGCCGATGGTGCTGGCTAAGGGTGCCGATGCGATGGCGCAGAAAATAAAGGCGATTGCCCGTGAGCATAATATTCCTTTAATAGAAAACAAACCGCTTGCCCGTGCGCTCTATGCTAAAGTCCAAATCGGTGATATAATACCGGAAGAATATTATCGAGCGCTCTCGTTAGTGTTTGCAGAAGTATATACCCTCAACAACAAGAAACAGGAATTTTATAGAAGATAATCATGGCAGCAAAAAAGTACAATATCGATATCGCAGTTGCATTTACCGTCATCCTCATGGTGCTGATGTTTATCATCCCGCTTCCCACCGTGCTGCTTGATTTTTTTATGGCGCTGAATCTCACGTTCAGTTTGGTCGTATTGTTGATTGTATTGTTTACTGCGCGTGCTACCGACTTTTCGGTCTTTCCCTCGCTTTTGCTGCTTAGTACCATCTTCGGATTAGTATTGAACGTATCCTCTACACGGTTAATCCTTTCCAAGGGTGAAGCGTTTGACGGTGCGATGATACGGGCGTTCAGCTCCTTTGTTATCGGCGCATCGGGCAGTCAAGGCCTCGTTATCGGGTTTGTCATCTTTATCATCCTTATTGCAGTGCAGGCCTTTGTTATTACGAAAGGCGCCAAGCGGGTCGCAGAGGTTTCCGCTCGTTTTAAACTTGACTCTCATCCGACCAAGAGTATGTCTATCGATGCCGAATATAACGCAGGCATTATTACCGATGAAGAAGCCCGACAGAAGAAAGCACAGTTACAGCGGGAAGATGATTTTTACGGTGCGATGGATGGAGCAAACCAGTTTGTGTCCGGTAACGTAAAAGTCGGTATTTTTATTACGGTTATCAATGTTATCGCCGGATTGATTATCGGAATGGTGTTCCGAACAGAATCTTTCTCTAATGCGTTGCGCACCTATACAACGTTGAGTATCGGAGACGGGTTGCTTGCACAGCTGCCTTCACTCTTTTTGTCGGTAGCGACCGGTTTGCTGGTTACCCGTATGATCGATGAAGGGTCGTTCGGGCAGGATATTAAAAAACAGTTTTCTCAAATCGGCTGGATTTACTTTGTCGCGTCGGGTACACTGGCCGTTATGGGGGTTCTACCGGGCTTTCCTCATATCGTCTTATTTATTATCGCGTTTGTATTGGCGGCCGTCGGCTGGAGAATCGTCAAGGCAGAGCAGTTGTACAAACAGGCTGCAAAAGAAAAACAAGCCGTACAAAAACAAGGGGGGCAACAACAGCGCGGCGGTTCCGGTGGAGAACCTGCGCAGGGAGAAATTGCGCCCATCGTACCGCTTGATCCGCTTTCTCTGGAACTCGGCTATGCGTTAATTCCGCTTGTAGATAAGGATAAGGGCGCGGAACTGCTTGAACGCATTACGCGCATTCGGCGGGAAGCGGCGCTCGACCTCGGCTTGGTTGCTCCGCGTATTCGCATTATCGATAATATGCGGCTTGAGCCGAGCGAATACTGTTTTAAGATTAAGGGTGTCGAAGTGGCGCGGGGTAAGATACGCATGGGCTGGTACCTCGGCATCAATCCCGGCGGCGTTTCCGAAGAAATACCCGGCGAGCGTACCGTCGATCCTACCTTCGGCTTACCTGCCGTGTGGATATCCGAAGAAAACCGTGACCGTGCCGAACGCTCCGGCTATACCGTGGTAGACCCGCCTGCGATTATCGCAACGCACCTCACCGAGGTGATTAAAAAGCATGCCGCCGAAATTCTCGGACGCCAGGAAGTGCAAGGTATTATGGATGCGCTACGCAAGGATTATCCGGCGGTTATCGACGAAGCGGCAAAAGTGTGCAGTCTCGGCGAGGTGCAGAAAGTTTTACAAGGACTCCTGCGGGAACAGGTGTCCATCCGTAACACAATCGTTATTTTGGAAACGCTCGCAGATTTCCGCCCGATTACGTCCGATGTTTCTATCCTCGTAGAAAAAGTACGGCAGGCGCTTGGCAGGCAAATATGCTTGCAGTATGCTGATGAAAATAAAACGCTTCATGTGCTGACGGTTGAACCGTCACTTGCTCAAAAAATCGTTGAAAGCAGAATAGATACGGTGAATGGGCCGATGGCGGCGCTTGAACCGTCAGAACAGCGGATGTGGATACGCTCGCTTATTCAAGCGGTTACAACCGTACAGAAAAGCGGCTTCCTTCCCATTGTGCTTGCGCCCGAAGCATCCGCTCGTATTTTAATTAAAAACTCAACCGATAGGGAAATTCCCGATTTAGTCGTGCTCTCCATTCCTGAAATTTCGAAGGATATAAAGGTTGAAGTTATCGGTGAGATTAAGTTGGAACAGGATAAAAACTAATGGAACTTTTTGTTGAGCAAGATTCGACGTATGACAAATGTCTGAAAAAAATTACAAAAAAGCATGGCGATGCCGTTACCATCTGGAGAAGAAAAGACGCGAAGATCAGTCGGCTGTTTGGACTTTTGGAAAAAGATGTGGTGGAGGTAACATTTACGATAAACGATACCTTACCTCAACGGCCGTCCTTACTTTCCGAGCCGCCGCCCCCGGTAAGACCGGCGCCCAGAGTTGCTCATGTGAATAGTCTCAATGATGAAGAAGAGCGGCGGAAAATTGTCACGCGATATGCAAATAAGAATCCTGCGGCGGCGGATGAACTGCGCCAATATGTTGATATGACTTCAAAAAAAAGTCCCGAAAAAAAGCCTGTCGCTACACCGGCGCAAGCGCAATCTTTGGATAAACTGGCGGAAACTGTTGAGCGACTTGTGACGGAAATGAAAAAGCAAAATGCATCGCAGATGGATGACGAGCATACGAATATCGTAAAAGTGCAGAAGATACTCGAAGAAAACGATTTTTCTCCTTCGTATATAAAAGAACTTTCCGCTCGCATTAAAAGCGAGTTGAGCTATACTGAAATCGAAAATTTTTTGACGGTGCAGAAAAAGCTGTTTGAATTGCTTGCCGAATCGATCAAAATCAAATCCGCCGATAGTCAACCTAGAACGCGGGTAGTTTTATTGGTAGGTCCTACTGGGGTCGGGAAAACGACAACGCTGGCAAAAATAGCCGTACAGTATATTCGTAAAAATTCGGAACAGCCGCTGCGTGTTAAAGTTATCACGATCGATAACTGGCGTATCGGGGCGGCGTATCAGATGAAGCGCTACTGTGAATTGATGGGGATTCCGTTGATGGTGGCGTCAAGCCCGGCAGAAGTACGCAAATACATGGCGTTGTATCGCGAAGAGGCCGATGTTATCTGTATCGATACCATCGGGCGTAGTCCGAAAGACCGCGAAAAAATTTCGACGATGCAAAATTATTTTACCGAGCTGGGCGACGACACCGAGGTTTATTTAACGGTATGTGCCGGTACACGGATAAACGATATCCGTGAAATTATGAAAGAGTATGCGGTTTTTAAATATAAATCGCTGATTATTACAAAATTTGATGAGACTTCATATATCGGCAATTTATTCAGTATCATTTCGGAAACGAAGATACCGATAACGTATATAACGGCGGGGCAGGAAGTTCCGCAAGATTTTATGCTTGCCGATGTCGAAACCTTCTTAAAAAAGCTGAAAGGCTTTTCTGTCGATGAGGAGTATATCAATCAACTTTGTAATAAAGATAGGGAGCCGCTTCTCAAAGTTTCTGCTGTGTAGAAGTTCGAAACGCAATTGATTCGGTAAAACCTCAAAATGTGGAGAAAAGAATGGGAGATCAAGCTGACGGATTACGTCTTTTAATGAAAGAAATACATAAAACGACTGACAATACCGGCATTACTCATAATACGGCGCAAAAGACGCGGATTATTGCAGTAACCAGCGGCAAGGGCGGAGTAGGGAAGACTAACGTTGCAACGAATATGGGTATTGCATATGCGCAGATGGGGAAGAAGGTTATCGTTCTTGATGCCGATCTCGGACTTGCGAATGTCAACGTCATTATGAATGTTATTCCGCAGTACAATTTGTATCATGTTATTAAAAAGCAGAAGAAATTGTCGGAGATTATTATCGACACCGAATACGGTATTAAGCTGATTGTCGGCGCTTCCGGATTTGCAAAGATTGCAAATATGGGTGAAGCGGAACGCAATGAATTCATTAACGAAATGTATACGCTTTCCGATGTCGATATTATTATTATCGATACGAGCGCAGGGGTGTCTAAGAACGTACTGAGTTTTGTTGCCGCTGCCGATGAGGTGGTTATTATAACAACCTCCGAGCCGACTGCAATTACCGATGCGTACGGTATTATCAAAGTAATCGCCACAGAAGTCGATAACATGAATCTCAACCTCAAGATGATTATCAACAGGGTTAATTCGGCATTGGAAGGGAAACGGATTGCAGATCGGATGATCAACATCGCAGCTCAGTTTTTAAATCTTAAAATCGAATATCTCGGGTTTATTTATAATGATCCTTTGGTAACAAAAGCCGTTTTAAAACAGAAACCTTTTATTATTGCAGATCCAAACGGTAAAGCAGCAAGTTGTTTAAAACATATCGTGTCCCGCATGGAAAAAAACGAAATTCCGGAAACTGACGGCGGCGGTTTTGCCCGCTTTATAAAAAAATTATTCGGACACAACTGGGAAACGGAATAAGAGAGCGATATTCATACAAGGGGACATCTAATGCTCTGCATCGGGGTATGATTCGTGCGGAGGGTTTCATACCCGCCGTCCTCGGCAACGCTCTGCGTCGTAATAAAGGGTATGAAAGCCCGACTGCAACCACCTTATGAGAACAATCAACAACCCCGACGCTCTGCGTCGGGGTTGTTGATTGATGGAGATAACACTTATATGACGATGGCTGCGCGGTTTAGGGCAGTGTTTTTCGATAAAAAATTTTTAAGAACACTGTTTACGATTGCCCTGCCGATTATGCTGCAAAATTTCCTCAGCGCCTTTGTCAACATCCTTGACACGGTAATGATCGGTAAACTCGGTACCATAGAGCTTGCAGCGGTCGGCTTGGGGAATCAGCTCTTTTTTTTGCTCAACTTAATTCTTTACGGCACCGGTTCGGGTAGTATGGTGTTTACGGCACAGTTCTGGGGCAAAAAAGATTTTAAGGGCTTACATAAAACACTCGGCATTTCTATGATAGCGGCTGTGTCGTTCGGTATTTTGTTTACGATTTGCTGTGTGAGTATGCCGAAAGAAATACTGTCGCTGTATACGAAGGATACTGCCGTCATCGAAACCGGCGTGCAATACCTCAGGCTGTCGGCATTGTGCTTTATTCCTTTTGCGATAAATTTTATGCTGATGATTACGTTGCGCTCCATCGAAAAAGTGAAAATCGCAGTCGGTGCTACGCTGGTGTCTTTGGTTGTCAACACAACGCTGAATGCCGTTTTAATTTTCGGGTTATTCGGCGCTCCCGCACTGGGTGTGCGCGGGGCGGCTATCGCAACCGTTATTGCCCGCTTTGTCGAGCTTTTTATTACCTTTACGGTAACAAAATATCGGAAATACCCCGTTTTAGGGACGCTTAAAAATCATTTTATCTTTGATGCTAAATTCTTAAAAGTATATCTTGTAATCGTATTGCCGGTACTGTTAAACGAAACGCTCTGGTCTTTTGGCATTACCTTCCATCATAAAATTTTCGCAAGTATTAACACATTCTCGTATGCCGCGTTTAATATTACCAATACTATTTCGCAGCTGACATGGGTTATCTTTATCGGCTTCGGAAATGGAGTGAGCGTTTTGATCGGAAAAAAAATAGGCGAAAAGCATGACAGCGAAGCGCGGCAATATGCCGCTAAAGTGCTGCTATTTATTCCGATTGTTGCGATATTTATCGGCGCGGCGCTGATCCCTATTTCGTATCTTGTACCGTTTATCTTTAATGTGGAACCGATTGTGTTGTCAACGGTTAAAACACTGTTTGTTGTGTTGGCGTGCTGTTATCCCCTTAAAGCCTGCAACATGTGTATTCTGATAGGGCTGGTGCGCGCGGGCGGCGATACCCGCTTTGGTATGATCTGCGATACCTTTATTATGTGGCTGATTGCAATTCCACTTGCATCTTTCGTATCGATTCATACCGCGCTTCCGCCGTGGGTTATCTATATGTGCCTCTTCAGTGAGGAGCCGCTCAAACTGCTGCTAGGGCTGTGGCGGATTAAATCCGGTAAATGGCTTCACTCGGTGACCGACTAGTCATTCCTTTTGAAAATAGCAAGGCATCTACTGCGTCGTACGGCAAAAAAGTGTCCTCAACGTATCAAAGATACGCCTGCGGTACTTTTTTACCTATCTCCTTGTATCTACCTCGTTATTTTCAAAAGGCTTACGGAAGGTAAACGCATCAGACGAATAAATATAGATCGCAAAATCAGGAGGTTGGGCAAGCATTTGAACCGCGAAGAGGTTCAACTCTGCTTGAACAGTCTCCTGATTTTGCGGGGTTATCAACAAAACGTCTGATGCGTTTACCCTGGATTGCTATATTTGCCCTGCTATGATATTCTTTACCGTATGAAAGATATGCGCCGAACGGTTCTTTTTTTGCTTTCCTTTTTTTTCATAGCGATTTCCGGTTTTGCAGACCCGTTGACGGAGGGAATATATACCCGCGAGCGGTTGATGCAAGTGTACCGCGATGAAATAGCGGAAGCTGCTTCAAATGAGATAGCGGCGAGCGAAGTCGGCGAATGGTATGACATTATCGAAACATCTCTTTTTATGCTGGTACGCAGAACCGAACTCTTTCGCGGTACGATGCGTTTAATTATAACGGATCGGCAAAATGCACGTTGTATGCTGTATCCCGACGGGACGGTTCTTGTAAGTACCGGCCTTTTGGATTATATCGATTCGATTCTTTTTACGGATACCTCCGGTTCTGCGCGTAGAATACGAAATTTTAACAACGAGCGGGAGAATTTTTTTGCTCCTATTGCCGCCGTATGTGCGGCACAGTTTGCGCTCAATTATTACGGCGCCGCTAAAAATACAACGCTTTCTCCGGAGAAAGTATATACCATCGATATAATGGCCAGCGTATTACTTACTATCGCCGGTTATCCTCAAGGATTATTGGCAACATGGCTTGATCGGCTGACTTCTATTCAGAGTGATACGGAAGCTGCCAAAGTCTTTGCCTCATTTTTAACCGGTTCTATAAAACCTGCTGCACGGTTTGAACAGCTAAATAGTAACGGAGAAGAAGTTACGCATCTCTACGAAGAAATTTCCGGAGTACTGTTTGCGCTGCAAAACCGCAGGGGAACTACCGATGCACGTACCGTATTGGATAATTTGTTACAGCTGTTTCCGCAAAGTCTTTACATCAATCGGATGAATGCCTTGGTTGCCCATCAGGCATGGTTGAACAGCCTTGATAAGCGGTATACGGAGCTGGCAACGATTCTTCCTGCAGCAGTGTACGATAATGCATCGGTTTTTGCATTTTTTCAGTCAGCGGATTTTATGTTTGAAAATGATGACGATGAACAGTCCGATTACTTTTCAAAGACAATGCCGACACGGAGTAACGGCGCCCTATATGAGCAGGCAAAAAAAGCATACAGCGATTATCTTACAATGATATACGAGGCGGGGATTGCATCGACTTATGCGTATTTGCTTGCATCGTCTCCGCTGACTCATGAACGAAATGCGGTGTTCAGTATTGCGGAACAAGCCGATCTTTTTCATACGGGAGCTGATGATACGACAGCACGGGCAAACTATGCCGCATTGTTGTATCTGATAAGGAAAGACTATACCAAGGCGCAGCAGTTGCTTGCCGACTGTTTGCATTCGGCAGTCCGAAAAACAACCGGTAAAGTGTTGTTTTTGACGACAGGGTTCCCTGCCGATGAACGACTGCTCCGTTGCAATTATTTTCGTATTCTTAAAAAAATGAACGATAAAGTCGGCGCTGCACAAGAGCGACAATGGTTGGCCGGTATCCTCAAAGAACCCGATACGGTTGTTCCGATTATCCTTCGTAATGTCTCCGTCGGTGATACGGTTGATAAATTATTGAGCGCATGGAACAGACCTTCCGGCATTATTTACAATTATTATAGCGAACGGTGGTTGTATCGTTCGTTTAACACCGAACTGATTATTCGCTCCAAAGACGGAGACGGGACTGTCCTTCAAATGAGCATTGGCTTTCCTTCATCGTTAACGCTCTTTAACGAAATCCGTACCGGCGATTCCCGCGATGTCCTCGAAAAAGTATGTGGAAAGGCAACGTATCGCAGCGGGGATGCATTGATGTACCATTTGCAAGGGAATCTTTTACAGGTGATATACGGGAATAATAAAATACGAAACATTACAATTCGGAACATAAATGAAAAAAGGTAATCTCGTTCTCTATAAAAATCAACCGGCGCTTATTACCGATGTACAGGGCGATAAATTTGAAATTACGTTGGAATCCGGCACAAAGAAAGTACGCGAAAAAGATATTGTGCTGCTCCATGACGGAGAATGCCGGAGTATTAAGGCTGCCCTTGATGCCGACGTTCTCGATGCGGATTTCGGCGAAGCGGCGGATTTTTTTGAAGGCGAATCCCCATCTTTTGCCGAACTTGCAGAGCTCTTGTGGGGAACGTATACGGCTGAACAAAGCTGGAAGCTCTGGCAAACGCTTTGTACTTCATCCTATTTTATTTGTACTTCGCCTGCAGAGCCGATCGGTATCCGCAGTCAAGCGGAAATAGAGCGACTCAATCAAAAAGAGGCGGAAAAAGCTCAGACCGAAAAATTGAGGCTTGATTTTATCACTGCTCTCCGTACCTGTATGCAGGGAAAGCCGTTTACCGAAAATAAAGAGTCATACACGCCGTTTTTTCAAGAGATCGAGGCGCTTGCGCTGGGAAGTTCTTCCGCTTCCAAAATATTGAAAGATGCAAAACTGGAGCAAACGCCTGAACAGGCACACGATATTCTGTTAAAAACGGATTTTTGGCCTATTGAAAAAAATCCTTATCCGGTTCGTTTCGGCCATTCGCTCCATTCGTCAAAAGCGGATATTCCCGAGCCGGTGTTTCCCGAAG
>CAUPUT010000039.1:0-10146 GCA_963514615.1 uncultured Treponema sp. | reverse complement strand
TTCGCCTTTTTTCACGGTTTTATTGTAGAAAAAATCAAATTCCGCTCGCCGTTTTACATCGAGCAGGGCTTCATACGCACGGATAAGCCGCATCAGAGCCTGCTCATTTGCTCTTTTGCCGCCGATATTCCGAACATTATGCGGAATATCGGGATGCAATTCTTTAGCTTTTTTTCTAAATGCTCGTTTTATTTCTGCGGTCGAAGCAGAAGGAGAGATATCTAAAATCTTATAATAATCTTCTATTTCCGGAACTTGATGAGCTGATCGATTTCTGCGTCCTGCCTCGCTATCCTGCCGACCGTTTTCCGCCTTGTTATCCAATATTTGCCCCCGCACGGCGAGCATCCGCTGCATTTCGCAAAGTATCGAAGTAGTCAATAATAAAGCCGCAGCTTTCTAATCCGTTCATCACATTTCGGGTAAATTTTTCAGAAAATAGCCCACGGCTTACGGTAAGAACGCAGCCTTTACAACCTTCTTTAAGGCCATGATCTTTTAAAATAGTTACAACGGCAAGATTAGGTTTTGACGTAAAAAGCGGTTTTTCGGCGCAAAAAATCACAATATATCCGTACATATTAAGCCGATCCGTATCGGTTAGTGCATATCCATCCAGGATGCGAAGATCATCGCATCGATTTCGGGCAGTCTCTTTTAAGGCTTCCAGAAAAAGCTGTGTTTGTGTTTTTTTCTCTTTATCAAAATACACTAATACTGCTGTCATGGCGATATAATAGAAAAAAATTTTTTATTATGCAAGCGCAGCAATGCGTAGACGGTAGGCATATTTTCAAAAGATGGCTA
Organism: uncultured Treponema sp.; assembly: GCA_963514615.1. Taxonomy (GTDB): domain Bacteria; phylum Spirochaetota; class Spirochaetia; order Treponematales; family Treponemataceae; genus Treponema. The sequence goes on along the minus strand of CAUPUT010000039.1, from coordinate 9,339 downwards.
TAATATCTCTATGCATTCATACTACTACAAAGATAATCTTACCGCCCTTGAGGCAAAATTTGCCGCTCAGAAATTAGCTTTTGCACCGGCGGCTTTTCAAACTGCAAAAGCAATGGTTGACCTGCATATCTTAAAAGCGATAGAGGATTCAAAAAACGACGGATTAACGATAGAAGCTATCATCGAGAAAACAGGGCTTTCTTCCTATGCCGTAAAGCTGTTGATGGAGTTTAGCTTAGGTTTGGAACTCATAAAGATTGTTCCGAATTCCGAGCCACAGGCTTATGTATTGGGAAAAACCGGCTACTTTTTGCTCAATGATGAGTTGACAAAAGCAAATATGAATTTTATCAACGATGTATGCTATCAGGGATTTTTTTATTTACAGGACAGCTTAAAAACGGGTAAACCAGTCGGCTTAAAGGTTTTTGGGGATTGGGATACCATCTATCAAGGGTTATCCGCGTTGCCGGAACAGGTGCAGAAAAGTTGGTTTGCATTCGATCATTATTATTCCGACAGTATCTTCGGTGCAGCATTGCCCATCGTATTTAAAGAAAAGCCCCGGCATATAATGGACATCGGCAGCAATACCGGAAAGTTCACTAAAGCGGCTCTTTCTTATAATAATGAAGTTTTAGTAACAATGGTGGATTTAGCACCGCAAATTGCAATGGCGCAAAACAATCCCGAATTGGAAGCATTTAAAAACCGAATCGAAAGTTATCCTACCAATATTTTAAATCCTGATGAGCAGCTGCCGTCCAATGTCGATACGGTTTGGATGAGTCAATTCCTTGATTGTTTCTCTCTTGAAGAAATTCAAAAAATCTTAAAAAAGATAAAGCGCTGTGTTCCATCCGATTGCAACATCTTCGTGCTTGAACCTTTGTGGGATATGCAGCGGTTTGAAGCGGCAAGCTATTCAATTCAGGCTACGTCGATTTACTTTGCAGCAATGGCAAACGGCAACAGCAAAATGTATTCATATTCGGACTTAGTCGGTGCGATTGAAGCCGTCGGCTGTACGCTGGTACGGGCACACCATAACCTTGGTATCAACTCGTATTCGCTGCTGCAATTTCACGTGTCCTAATAGGAAAAATGATGAAAAGCTGGAATTGTACAATACTGAACGTTTTTTTCTGGGAACCGACGGAAAATGCGGCAGAAGTTGATGTTTCGTTTGTACCAATGATGTTACGGAGACGGTGCAGCCAATTAACTAAAATGTGCTTTGCCGCCTCTCATCAACATATCCGTGAAGGTGAAGACTTGCCGATTATTTCCGTATCAAAATACGGAGAGATCCAACGCCAGTATGCTATCTCAAAAAAAATAATTGAGACAAAAGAAGTATCGCCGACAGCATTCAGTTTATCGGTGTTTAATACGGCAATCGGATTGCTGGGAATTTCGCTCAAGAATCATGCGTCAGCTCAAGCGTTTAGCACTATGTCATACCAACTGGAAGCAGGGTTAATTCATGCACTTTCATTTTTGGAGACCCATAGTGAAGAAGAAAAACTGCTGCTGTTGGTAGGAGAAGAACGTTTACCGGAAGCGTACCAAAGAATTTCCGATGAAAAAAACATACCGTTTATAGCAGCGTTTTTACTTTCACTGCAAGGCAACGGATACACGGTACGTTTTTCTTCCACGCCGCCGCAAGATCGATTGGAAAATTATGATCAGTGCAAACGTTTCGTCAGCTTTATGCAAAACCCGACAGAACCAGCAGCATCCATTCAAGTAAACAGGTTGGAGATATATAAGAATGGATAAACTGCGGGTTTTTAGAAACATTGTAGGAAAGTTAGCCTGTTTTGCATATTTCGGACTTTGTTCGGTATTGGCTTCATTTATTATATTTCCTTTAATTCATGTATTTATATGGAAAAAAAAAGCACGATATAATGCAAAAATGGCCGTTGTTCGCGGACACTTTTCTTTTTTCATATGCCTATTGCATTGGTGGGCACACGTCAAAGTCGACACCTCCGCTCTGCAAAAATATAAAGATCTACACTCTACCGTTATCGTTGCAAATCATCCGTCATTAATTGATGTTGTGGTTCTTATTTCTGCGGTGCCGCATCCCGACTGTGTTGTTGCAGGGCGCTTATTCAATAATTTTTGGGTACGGGCAATTGTCGGACAACTCTTTGTCAGCTCTTCTGCAGACCCCGAAGTATTATTGGAACGCTGCAAAAAATCTTTACATGATGGTAATAATATGATAATCTTTCCGGAAGGGACTCGTACCAGACCTGAGACTGCCGGAAAACCTCTCAAAAGAGGTGCGGCACAAATTGCTTTGCGTGCAGATACCGATATATTACCGATTCATATTAAAACTGAAAATCTTGTAGGATTAGGAAAACATGAATCCTTATTTAAAGTACATATTCAAGGATATGCACGATTGATATTGGAACCTCATGCAATGATAGCAATAGATTCATTTAAACGTGAACCTTTTTCTCAGGCGGCAAGGACATTGACAGAAGCAATACGTAATACAATTTTTTCGGAGGATGGTTGTGAATACTAAGGAAGATATCCAAAACGAAATTAAGAATATCATTATTCAGTCGTTGGATTTGGAAGATGTAAAACCGGCAGACATCGATGCGGAAGCGCCTCTTTTTGTAGAAGGAGAGGGATTAGGCTTGGATTCAATCGATGCACTGGAGCTGGGTGTTGCGCTGAAAAAGAAATTCGGCATCAGTTTCTCTCAAAATGAAGAGGACAATAAAAAGCATTTTTATTCGGTTTCAACGCTGAGTGATTTTATCTGTAAAAACGCCGTATAGACGCTCAGTGCGACGGCAAAAGTATAAACGCAGGTTAGCAAAATAATAAACGGCATCTCAAAAAATCAATTTTAGTTCACAGATGCTCAATATGATAAAGATAGGAGTAGAACATGAAAAAAGAGGAACTCTTTGAAGAAGTAAAAAAAATTATGACGGAAAAATTTGAAATCGAAGAATCGAAAATTACGATGGATTCAAATATCGTTACCGATCTTGATCTTGACAGTATCGATATTATCGATTTGATTGTTACGTTGAATAATATGCTGAAGCTAAATGTATCGGCGGCGGATTTTAAAGACAAAAGAACACTTTCTGAAATTCTCGATGTTATTTGTAGCGCCGTATAAAAAACATCGACAGAGTGAGAGCCGATATTGTTAATGAAGGACGGTCGATGCTTAAATTACTAAGTGAAACGGATTTTTATAGCTTACGGGATTCATCCGAGCCTTTTCTTATAGATAGTTCGGATACGGATAATAAAACTGTCGGCGATTTTGTGCATGATATTGCAACAGTATATCCATATTTTTCTGCACGTTCGGAATCGTCTTTTTTGATCTTTTCGGAAAAAATCTATGAGTTTATGGTTATTTTCTTTACTGCCTTGTTAGCAAAAAAGAAAGTTTGTTTACTCAATACAAATAAATACGCGTATATCAAAGATATTTTTAATGATGATGCGTTTTTTGTTTCCGATTCATCAGAGACCCAACTGAGTGTTTCACAATTGTTGCTATGTAATAGTGCGAATGCAGCGACTACGGAGTGTCTCGATTGTTCAATGTTAAAAGGACTAACGATCAGCCCTTCTGCAGACATTCATTTTTATACTTCCGGCAGTACCGGAAAACCGAAGATTATCGAGAAAAAGTTTTCTCACCTTGAACGGGAAGTTGAAGAATTGTTCACGTGCTTTGGAGAAGACATAACCGATAGTTTGTTCTTAACATCCGTGTTTCATTATCACGTATACGGTTTTTTATTTTACGTTTTACTTCCATTTGCCGTACAATGCCCGATTTTCTCAAGTCGCATTAACTATCTGGAAACATGCGCCGGTTTTTCGTCGTGGAAAAAAATTACTTTTGTCAGCAGCCCTGCTTTCTTAAAACGGATTGTAAAAATTCCGCTGACACCTTCTACGCAGTGGACTGTTTTTTCTTCCGCAGGTGCGCTTGATGCTGCGGGAAGTTCAAATTGTGCAGACATTTTCGGAACGGAAGCAATCGAAATATACGGTAGTACCGAAACAGGCGGTATTGCATGGCGTAAGCAAAGAACAAATCCGCTATGGTGTCCGTTTCCATGCGTCAGTCTATCGGCGGCTCCGGATAATACCTTTACCGCACGTTCCCCATATTTTGACGGGACCGTTGTCGGCGGAGATTTAATTGCGTGTAACGATAACGGCTCGTTTACCTTGCTCGGACGGGTGGATTCTACGGTAAAGATTGAAGGTCGCCGTATCGACTTAAAAGACATAGACACAAAGCTTTTAGCATTGCCGGATTGTGCAGATTGCCATACGATCTATCATAAAACCAGCCGCCGCGAACAAACTGTTTCTTTTATCGTCTTAAAAAAAGGCTCCGACCTCTATACGCTATATACGGAAAACGAGCAGGCAGCCAAAAAGCATATACAAGATTATCTACACAGTTATTTTGATAAAACATTGGCTCCGAAGAAAATCTACATAGTTGATACCATACCGAAAAATGCGATGGGAAAAATCAACCATACACAATTGGAAAGCTTGTTACATACATCTACTCTGTATGAGTACACCGCACAACCCATTGATTTTACCGGCGATCATTATTCCGTAAAAATTAACATCAACTTTCCGGAAAATTCGCGCTTTTTTCGCGGGCATTTTGACGGCTTTCATATCCTTCCAGCAGTTGCACAGGTAAAAACGGCGTTTGATATTTCGAAAAAACTTTTTTCTCATTCTTTATATATTAAGACGGCAAAGAAATTAAAGTATACGAATATGATTCATCCCGATACGCCGCTTATACTTTCTCTTGATTTTTTTCCACAAGGAAGAAAGCTTTCTTTTTCGTTTTCCGATTCGGATAAAAATTATTCTTCCGGTATTTTGCATTTAGAAGGTGCTTGATGCATAGCGCTTCCGATACATGGACGTATTGTTTTTTAATACCGGTATATAATCACGCCGCACTTTTGGAACAGGCAATACCGTCTTTTCTGACATTCGGTATACCGCTTATCATTGTCGATGACGGTAGTAACCAAGAAAATAAAGCTATCCTAAAAAAAATTGTCGACAGACATCCTGACATTGTGTTAATCAGCAATACAAAAAACAGCGGTAAAGGATGGGCGATAAAACAGGGCATTGAGTATTGCAAACAGCACGCTATTGATTTTGCATTCCAAGTTGATGCGGACAATCAACACAGACTTGCAACGATTCCTGCGTTTATAAATCGGAGCAAAATGCAAACAACAATCAAGCATGCTATTATCGGTTACCCTATTTACGACGATACCGTTCCCTCCATACGCAAAGACGGACGAAAAGTTTCAAATTTTTTTGTTTCTATTACAACACTCACACCGAATGTGCGCGATTCGTTATGCGGCTTTAGAATTTATCCCGTTACAGAAACATGGAGAATATATCGCAACCCATTCATCAGTAAAAGGATGCCGATTGATATGGAGCTTTTAACCCGCCTGTATTGGAACGGAACGTCGATTATTTATATGCCCGTTGAAGTAACCTATCCTAAAGACGGCAGCTCCCATTACAAGGCTTTTCGCGATACGGTCATTTTGAGCGCAAAACACGCATTATTATGCTGCGAAATGTTTTTCCGATTCCCGATTATTCTGTTTTACGCACTTAGGAGACGCGTGCATCCATGAAGCATTGGTCAAAGATGAAAGAAGTATCCGGTAACGGATTTGCCCTGCGTCTGTTTTTTTTCATCTATAACATTTTGCGCATTAAATATATTGCTCTTTTGCTCCGCCCGGTCACGTTTTTTTATTATTGTTTTTCTCCCGCTAAACGGGCTGTTTCCGCCGCATTTTTTAAACGTATTGCACAATATAAGCCCGCCACCAAACCGTCCGCCAAAACAGTGTACAAGCATTTTTACTCTTTCAGTCTTTCACTTGTTGAACGCATTGCTGCGTGGATGCAGGATATAAAGGTTTCCGATCTCATCATAAAAAACCGTGATGTTTATCAAGAGATAATCACCAATCTAAAAGAAAAAAAAGGATGTTTTTTTGTATGTTCCCATTTAGGCAATATCGATTTGCTGCGGGCTTTGGCAATACAGGATAATAAAGACGGCGTAAATAACACTAAGGTAAACATCATCATCGATACGGCAATGTCGCCTCAATTCAATTCGTTTATGCGCTCAATTCAAAAACAGTTCGGCATCAATCTTATCAATTCCCGTACTGTCGGTCTTGAAACAGCACTGTTATTGCAGGAAAAACTCGACAATGGCGAAATAATCGTCATGGCCGGAGATCGGACGCCTTCCGAACATAGTCAAAGAACTGTTCTCGTCCCATTTTTAGGAGATATGATTGCATTACCTTATGGAGCTTTTTTATTACCCATTATACTGAAAGCTCCGTTGTATTATTTTTTTGCATTACGAGAACACGATACTTTCGTTTCGAAGTATGATTTTTTCCTGTATAAATCTTCGGCAATAATGGAGAAAAAGAAGAAAGATGATATGATACATGCGTTAATGCATGAATATGTTGAGTTATTGGAAGAAAAGGTGTTAGAATATCCGCTGCAGTGGTATAACTTTTTTGATATATGGGAAGCAGCTTCTAAAAAAATTTGAAGTTTTTAAATATGCAACATAAAAGATTTTTGCTTGGGCCGGTTCATTTTTACCGCCAGGCGCTCGGATTTGCCATACCGGTAATGATTCAGACTTTTGTACAAAGCCTCGTTTCTCTGATCGATAATTTTATGGTCGGAGGATTGGGCGACATAAAAATGAGCGCGGTCAATATCACTAACCAATTTACCTTTCTCTTTTTGGTAACGGTAGGAACATTTGCCGAAACCGGCGGCATGTTTATGTCTCAGTTTAACGGTGCAAAAGATGCAGGCGGAATGCAGCAGGTATACCGATTCAAGCAGATTATGATGCTTGCCTGCGCCGCGCTGTTTACGGTTTTCGCTTTCTTTTTTTCCGGACATATCCTCGGTTTTTTGGTACACGGCAATCAGCAGGCGCCGGAAATCATTGCAGAAGGTCAATACTATCTGCATATTATCCTTTTAACCTTTATTCCGATAGCTTTTTCAACGGCGATTGCCTCTTCTTTGCGTGACATTGGCAAGGTAAAGATTATTATGTACGGTGCCATTATCTCTACTTTGATCAACACTTGCGGAAACTACATTCTAATTTACGGAAATTTCGGAGCGCCGCGGCTGGAAGTAAAAGGAGCAGCGTATGCAACGCTGATAGCCCGTTGTATAGAACTGTGTATTTTGCTTGTATATGTGCGTATTAAAAGGCCTGCGTTCTACGTGAGGATTTTGTTGCTTTGGAAAGTTCGATGGGCATTGTTCATGCAGATGTTTAAAAAACTTGGGCTTGTGTTTGCTTCGGATATTTCGTGGGTTGGCACCGAAACGATTGTCGCAGCACTGTACAACAGCCGCGGCGGGGCGGAGGTCGTTGCGGGTATGGCTGCCGGATGGACAATTGCGAACATCTTCTTTTTAATCTTTCCGGTTATCTTTACCTGTGTGCGTATCATTGTCGGTAGCTCGCTCGGGCAGAACAAATTAGATGAAGCTCGCAAGCAGGCACGGTGGTTTCTTTCCGGCTTTTTTCTCTTCGGTATCTTTGTCGGCATCTGTGAAGCGCTGACGGTCTTTCTTATTCCCGTGGTGTTTATCAGGCTTTCGCCCGCCTCGCACATTATTACGCGGAATCTTATATGGGTTATCGCCCTTTATATGCCGCTGTGGTCGTACCTTAATACTCAACTTGCGATTTCCCGTGCAGGTGGCGATGCTCAACTCGGTGCATGGGTAGACATCAGTGTCAACTCTGTAGTATTCCTACCGGTGATGCTTATTCTCACCTACTTTACCGCACTTTCGCCCGTCACGATGTTCGGCCTTGCAAAGCTCAGCGACTTCCTCAAGCTACTTATTGCAAAGCATCAATTAAAAAAAGAGCGGTGGGTTAAGAATTTAACCGTGGCATAATGCCCCCCCCCTATATGATGCCTTCTTCTTCGTCCGTGGCGGTAGAGGAACGGCGGATATTAAACCGCACGAATCACGTTAATTGTACTGCACAATCGATTGCGAGAGTACCCAGCCGGTAACTCCGCCGACGGTTTTAATGTAGTACCATTGCGGCGCCCTGCGTATGATAATGACGCTCTCACCTGCCGAAAGCCGGTGTATAATACTGCCGGTATTTTCCGGTATACGCCGCACCGCTATTTCGCCGGCATCCTCAATGCACACGCCCTGCGGCCGCAGTATGAGCCGGAACAGTACGGCGGTGAGACTTCCGCTGCACAATGCGATGATGATACAAAGCAGCATAAACCGCTTTTTATTGCGAAAACCGCACACCGCTGCACCGATCAGCAGTATGCCGGACATTACCGCCGTTAGAATGCCGAGTAGGCGCGGATACAGCGGCAGCGGATGCGCAATCTCCAACGCAGCTTCCAGTTTTCTGCGTTCACGACGGATTGCGGGAGAAAAAAGCACCGCGGCTTCCTGCTTACGATAGTCGGCTATCTGCTTTGCCGCGGCGCTTTTTTCTTGCTCGGTCATAGTGCTGCCGCTGTACTGCGTTTCAGGCGGGAGCGCCTGAAACGCAGTGGAGGTGAAGCCGTCCGCGCCGCTTTTATCGGCAGCCTCGGTAATTTCCTGCCGATCGATGCGGTACGCAGCAGGAGCGCTGAATGCTTTTCCGCCTGCTGTAAAAAATATCTGCGCTTGGGGAAGGCTTTGAACACCTATCCGCAGAGGTATTAAGCTGAACATTGCAAGCACGTAATGCTCGTCATCCGAATCTTCGTATGGATTGGACGCAGCCGGTACGCCGGCGCTGAAAACACCGGTATCCGGGAAGGCTGACGGGCTTATTAAAACAGCCGCATCGAACGGCAGTTCGGCAAGAGTGAGCGGTTTCAGCGCGGCGCTTTCGGAAGGAGCGCATTCGATACGGCCTATTTCAGCCGGTAACGGCAGCTCACTGTGCATATCCCGAACAGCAGCGTTGTCGCGGTTCTCTTGGGAGCCGGATGCTTCGAGGCGGGCGGCTTCGATTTGAGCGGAAGCGGTTTGTAAAGCATGCCGGTAGCGCTCGGTATATCCTGCCGAATAAAAGGCTGCGGTTAAACACAGGATGTATTCGGAGCCTTGTTCAAGGGCTGTGCCCTCCGCAACCGGCAGACCGCTTGCAGAATACAGCGTCCACACAAACGGCGTATGCTCCGAAAGCCGCGGCCGGTGTAC
>CAUPUT010000038.1:0-10176 GCA_963514615.1 uncultured Treponema sp. | reverse complement strand
AGGAGTTGTGAGTTATGGTTGGTCTGATTGGTAAAAAAATCGGCATGACCCAGTTGTTTGATGACGAGGGGCGGCTGACACCTGTTACCGTTTTGCAAGTAGTGCCGAATACGGTGGTCGCAGTAAAAGATGCGGATCATTTCGGTTATGAAGCGGTTGTGTTAGGAACAGGTGAGTTAAAAGAAGGGCGTGTTTCAAAGGTGTATGCAAATCAATTTGCAGAAGGTGTTGCGCCTGTCCGTCTTTTAAAAGAATTTAGAGGTTTTGATAAAGAAGTTACCGTTGGCGCAAAAATCGGCGTCGAAGTTTTGGAATCTGTCCGGTATCTTGATATTACCGCGATTTCAAAAGGGAAGGGCTTTCAAGGTGTTGTAAAGCGCTATGGTTTCGGCGGTGGACGTGCCTCTCACGGTTCAAAGTTTCACCGTGAGCCCGGTTCGACAGGGCAGTGCACCAGTCCGGGGCGATCGTTTAAAAACGTTAAAATGCCCGGTCATATGGGTGCCGAACGAGTGACGGTACAGAATTTGCGGATTGAAAAAATAGATCCCGAATTGGGTGTTGTTATGGTACGTGGTTCCGTTCCCGGTAAAAAGGATGCAGTTGTGTTCCTTAAATCCGCTGTAAAACGGGAAAGATAACGGCAGGAGAAGAGAATGGAAAAGAAAGTCTATTCGATTGATGGTAAGGAATTGCGGACAATTGAACTTAACGATGCGGTGTTCGGTTTGCCTGTGAATGAAGATGTCATTTACTATGCTATTACAAATGAATTAGCAAATATGCGTGTCGGTACGGCGTGTACAAAAGGCCGTGCTGAGGTAAACGGTTCCAATGCAAAGCCGTATAAGCAGAAGGGTACGGGGCGTGCGCGCCGTGGTGATAAAAAATCACCGCTTCTAATCGGCGGCGGTACGATTTTCGGACCGAAACCGCGTGATTACAGTTATGCAATTCCGAAAAAAGCAAAGCGGTTGGCAATGAAATCTATTTTGAGCTTGAAGGCTCAGGATGAAGACCGTCTTGTTGTTATAGAAGATTTTACGGTTGAAACCGGTAAAACGAAAGATCTGGTGAAAATATTGCAGGCATTTGTTCAGGATGAGCGCACGGTGCTTGTTTTGAAAGATGATGATGCAATGTTGAAGCGTGCCGGAAAAAATATTCCTACGCTGTCGTTTTTAACGTATAACCGTTTGCGTGCGCACGATCTGTTTTATGGACGGAAAGTGCTGATGCTTGAGTCTGCTGCAAAAAATCTTTCGAGCTTTTATGCAGTCGAGGGGGCTGAGTAATGCAATATACTGATGTTATTATAGCGCCTGTGCTTACGGAAAAATCAAACGAGATGCGTGAGCAGCGTAAATATGTTTTTAAGGTGGATCCGCGCTCTACAAAGGTGCAGATTAAGGAAGCAGTACGGAAGCTTTTTAATGTGAAAGTGCTTAATTGTGCTGTTGTAAACGTCGACGGAAAAATGCGTCGAGTTCGCTATCGGGCAGGTAAGACTGCAAGCTGGAAAAAAGCTATTGTGACGCTTGCTGAAGGCGAATCGATTAAAGTTTTTGAAGGTGCATAACAGCACTTATCGCTGCTTTGAAGGGGAAGATAAATGGCTCTTAAATTATATAAGCCTATAACACCGGGTATGCGCGGTCGAATTGACTTGCTGCGTGATGAAATCACTGCGCAGAAACCTGAAAAAAGCCTTACAACCGGAAAAAAATCCAATGCAGGGCGGGATAGCCATGGGCGTATTTCCGTTCGGCATCAGGGCGGTGGACATAAGCGGAAGTATCGTGAGATCGATTTTAAACGCAATAAGTACGGTATTCCGGGTACGGTTCGAACTATCGAATATGATCCGAACCGTAGTGCAAATATCGCATTGATCTTTTACGCCGACGGCGAAAAACGATACATCCTTGCTCCTAAAGGGTTGAAGGTTGGACAAAAAATTATGAGCGGAACAATGGCTGCACTTGAGCTTGCGAATGCGTTGCCGCTTGAATCCATACCGGTTGGTTTTACCGTCCATAATGTTGAGTTGACGCTGGGAAAGGGTGGACAAATGGCTCGTTCCGCCGGTGCTGCTGCGCTCATTGCGGCAAAAGAAGGCGATTATGTAACATTGCGCCTTCCTTCAGGTGAGACCCGCTTGGTGCATAAAAAATGCTATGCAACAATCGGTGAAGTTGGAAATGCCGATCACATGAATATCAATTTAGGAAAGGCGGGCCGTGCTCGTTGGCGCGGTATTCGTCCTTCCGTACGCGGTATGGCTATGAACCCTGTCGATCACCCGCTTGGTGGTGGTGAAGGACGCGGAAAAGGACGTAATCCTGTTACTCCGTGGGGTCAGCCTTGTAAGGGATATAAAACCCGTAAGAAGAAGAATACTTCGGATCGGTTTATTGTTTCACGGCGGAAGTAGGGAGTAGAGAATGTCAAGATCTGTTAAAAAAGGCCCTTTTGTAGAAAAAAGCCTGTACAAAAAGGTTGTTGAAATGAGCAAGACGGGAGATCAGAAAACAAAAAAGATGGTTAAGTCTTACTCCCGATGCTCCACGATTATACCTGAGATGGTTGGTTTTACTATTTCGGTATACAACGGTAAATCATGGATCCCTGTGTATATCACAGAGGAATTTGTTGGACACAAGCTTGGCGAGTTCGCTCCTACCCGTATTTTCCGCGGGCACGGCGGCTCGGATAAAAAAGCGGCGAAAAAGTAGGTGGAAATAATGGCTGAAACAACTGCAAAAAACGGTTACCGCGCTACGATAAAGTATTTTATTGCTTCTCCGACAAAAGTTCGACCGGTTGCGAATGTGATTAAACGCAAGTCTTATACCGATGCAATGGCGATCTTAGAGCACATACCCAATAAAGGGGCAGCGCTGATTTCACAGACGGTTAAGTCTGCTGCTTCGAATGCTTTGAACGGTAATAAAAAACTGGATGAAGATATGCTCTATATCAAAGAGATCCGTATTGATGAAGGACCGAGACTTAAGCGCTTATGGTGCCGCGGCCGCGGACGTGCGGATGTTCAATTAAAACGAATGTGTCACATTACGGTAATAGTTGACGAAAAGGCGGGAGCGTAAGTATGGGACAGAAAGTAAACCCTATCGGGTTAAGACTTGGAATTAACAAAACATGGGCGTCTCGCTGGTATGCAAGTCCGAGAGAATACGCAGATTTGTTGCACGAAGACTTAAAGATTCGCGCAATGCTCCAGACGATGCCTGAGTGTAAAAATGCGGATGTCGCCGACATCGAAATCATCCGTCATCCTCAGCGTGTAACAATTGTTATTCATACTGCGCGGCCGGGTGTAATCATCGGAACGAAAGGTGCCAATATTGAAAAAATCGGCGCTATTATTCAGAAAGAGCTGAATAAAAAAGTTCAGATCAAGATTAAAGAGGTGAAGCGTGCTGAATTGAATGCTTCTCTCGTTGCCCAGAATGTTGCCCGTCAGCTGATGGGGCGCGCCTCTTTTAGAAAAGCCTTAAAGCAAGGCTGCTTTTCTACGATGAAGGCCGGTGCACAGGGAATTAAAATCCGTGTTTCAGGCCGTCTCGGTGGTGCGGAAATGTCCCGGACCGAAGAAATGAAGGAAGGGCGGATACCCTTGCACACACTCCGTGCGGATATCGACTACGGTTTTGCGGAAGCGCATACCACCTACGGAAAAATCGGTGTAAAAGTTTGGCTCTATAGCGGCATGATGTACGGCAGCGACCAAAAAGATGACGCCGGTTTATTGTTAAAAAAACAGCGCAAGGAACGCGCTCCTCGATCGGAAAAAGGTCGCGGCGAGCGTGCGGAAGCAGGGAGGGATTAAGCGATGGCTTTAAGTCCTAAGAGAGTAAAATACCGCAAAATTCAGCGCGGTAGAGTTAAGGGAAACGCAACGCGGTGTAATCATATCGACTTCGGTGAATTTGCATTGGTATCGCTTGAACCCTTTTGGCTGACTAATCGCCAGCTCGAAGCTGCTCGTGTTGCTTTAAACAGAAAGGTAAAGCGCGGCGGTAAGTTGTGGATTCGTGTATTCCCCGATAAGCCGTATACGAAAAAACCGGCTGAAACACGTATGGGTAAAGGTAAGGGAGCTCCGGAATATTGGGTCGCTGTTGTAAGACCCGGAACGGTGCTGTTTGAGCTTACCGGTATTGATCGCTCGCTTGCGGAAGAGGCTATGCGTTTGGCAGGAAGTAAACTTCCGTTTAAGACACGCTTTGCCGAGCAGCCGCGCGAGAATTAAGATGGAGTTTTCCGAATGAAAAAGCCGAACTATAAAGATTTATCCCTTGCTGAATTGGTGGCAAAGCGGAGCGAACTTAAACAAAAATATATGGATTTGAGGTTTCAGTTTGTAGTGGGACACGTAGAGAACCCTATGCTGAAACGGTCTATGCGCCGCGAAATTGCAGCGCTGAACACATTTATCCGGCAGAAAGAACTGGCCGGCGTAAGTGCAGAGTAGGAGCAGGCCCGTGGAAGAAACAACGGCAAAAAAGAAATCCGGGAACCGCGAGTTTGTTGGTTTGGTAACCAGCGATAAAATGGATAAAACCATTGTTGTGCAGGTCGCTACCAAGAAACTTCATCGGCTGTATAAAAAGTATGTGTTGAATACAAAAAAGTATAAGGCGCATGACGAACAAAATACAGCTCACATTGGTGATACGGTGCGTATTGTAGAGAACCGTCCGATCAGCAAGGAAAAATGCTGGCGTTTGGCGGAGATTATTGAGCGTGCAAAATAACGAGTAAGGAGCGTCTATATTATGGTTCAAGTAGAAACAAGATTAAACGTTGCCGATAACTCGGGTGCAAAAATTGTACAGTGTATTAAGGTGCTCGGCGGATCTCACCGCCGGTATGCCGGTATCGGTGATATCATTGTAGTAGCGGTAAAGGATGCCCTTCCGACGTCTACAATTAAAAAGGGTTCTGTAGAAAAAGCGGTTATCGTCCGCGTTTCTAAAGAATATCGCCGTCCTGACGGGACATATATCCGCTTTGACGATAACGCCTGTGTGTTGGTCGATGCGAATAAGAACCCCAAGGGTAAGCGTGTTTTCGGGCCTGTCGCGCGCGAACTGCGTGATATGGATTTTATGAAAATCGTATCGCTTGCGCCTGAAGTTCTATAAGGAGATTGAGCATTTATGGAAGGAAAAATCAAGATCCGTAAGAACGATACGGTAGAAGTGATTGCGGGAAGCGAGAAAGGAAAGCGCGGCGCCGTATTGCGTGTTTTACCTGAAAAGAATCAAGTGATTATTCAGGGCGTCAATATGGGTAAAAAAGCAATGCGCAAGCGTTCTCAGCAGGATCAGGGCGGAATTGCCGAAATCGAGATGCCGATACATATTTCAAATGTCATGATAGTCGGTAAGAAAAGCGGCGTATCTCGCATTGGATATAAGATGGACGGCGATAAAAAAGTGCGTTTTTGCCGTAAGGGTGGAGAAGTATTATAATGAGCAATTATGTGCCACGGCTTAAGAAAATCTATACGGAAACGATAACGCCTGAGCTTACAAAAGAGTTCGGCTATACTACGGTTATGCAGGTGCCGAAGCTTGTTAAAATCGTACTCAGTATGGGGGTTGGCGAAGCATTGACAAATAAAAAATTGCTTGATGCTGCAGTAACCGATCTCGGTATTATTACCGGCCAAAAAGCGGTAAAAACAAAGGCAAAGAAAAGTATCGCTAACTTTAAACTTCGTGAAGGACATGAAATCGGGGCAATGGTAACATTGCGCGGAGCCAAAATGTATGAATTTTTGGATCGCTTTATTAATATTGCGCTGCCTCGTGTTAAAGATTTCCGCGGTGTCAATCCGAATGGGTTTGACGGGAGAGGAAATTATTCATTAGGTGTTACGGAACAGATTATTTTCCCTGAAATCGACTTTGATAAAATCGAAAAGATTGCAGGTTTGAATATCAACGTCGTAACGACGGCAAAAACCGATAAAGAAGCGCGGGCGCTTCTTTTGAAGTTCGGCATGCCCTTTAGAAAGTAAGAGAGGTTTTCATGGCAACAACAGCAATGATAAATAAGGCAAACAGCACGCCGAAGTATTCCAGCCGCCAATATAATCGCTGCAGAGTATGCGGCCGTCCGCGCGGATATATGAGAAAATTTCAGATGTGCCGTATTTGTTTTCGCAAATTAGCAAGTGAAGGCCAGATACCTGGCGTTACAAAATCAAGTTGGTAGGAGGTAAAAAATGAGCGTTTCAGATCCCGTCGCAGATATGCTTACAAAGATTCGGAATGCAGCGGCAGCCGGTCATGAGAAAGTCGATGTGCCTTCTTCAAAGTTAAAACTTGAAATTGTGAAGATTTTGAAAACCGAAGGTTTTATTAAGAACTTTAAAAGACTTAACGAAGCCGGCGCAAATACGATCCGGATGTTCTTAAAATACGATGATAATGAATTACCCGTTATTCATGGTATTGAAAAAGTGTCTACACCCGGACGCCGCGTATATTCAGGATATAAGATGCTTCCCCGCGTATATAACGGGTACGGTACTCTTATTCTTTCAACTTCGGTGGGCGTTATCACCGGCAAGCACGCAAGCGAAAAGCAGGTTGGCGGCGAGCTTATCTGCAAAGTTTGGTAGGAGGCGAGTGTGTCAAGAATTGGAAAGCTTCCGGTAGCTGTTCCTGCCGGAGTAAAAATCAATATTGCCGATGGTGCGTTGACCGTTGAAGGCCCCAAAGGGAAACTTTCCCGTACCTATAATTCGCTGGTACAGGTAAAGCTTGAAAACTCTGAGGTTTCCGTAACGCGGGTAAACGATAGTAAAGAAGCCCGCTCGTTTCACGGTCTGTATCGGAATTTAATTCACAATATGGTCGTGGGCGTCAGTCAGGGCTTTTCTAAAACCTTGGTTATTAACGGCGTCGGTTACCGTGCCGAAGTGCAGGGCAAACTGTTGGTAATGGCTTTGGGCTATTCAAACGATTTTATCGCGTTGATCCCTGAAGGCATTGAAGTAAAGGTTGAACCGCAGGGAAATAAAATTATTATCTCCGGTATTGATAAGGAAAAAGTCGGCGAATTTGCAGCGCAGATCCGTAAACTCAGATTACCCGAACCCTACAAGGGAAAAGGTATCCGTTATGAAACCGAAGTCATTAAACGCAAAGTCGGTAAGACCGGTGTTAAATAAGGATAGGTACTATGTTTAAAAAGCGAATCGAGAAAGATAGAAAGAGATTTAAGCGTAAAGTTCATATCCGTAAACGGATTTATGGAACAGCTGAACGTCCGCGTATGACTGTGTTCCGCAGTAATAAGAATATTTCGGTGCAGGTTATCGATGATGATGCACGCATTACCATCGCTTCGGTTTCAACGCTTGAAAAAGATTTTAAGCCGTTGAAGGCAAACACTGAATCAGGGGCAAAGATTGGGGAAGAACTCGGTCGCCGCCTCAAGGAAAAGAATATTACGACGGTTGTTTTTGATCGGAACGGTTATCTGTATCACGGAGTGGTGCAGGCAGTTGCAGACGGTGCCCGGAAAGCGGGAATAAATTTCTAGGAGCGGATATGGATCGTCAGAAAGATTTTAACAGAGACAGTTCGCATCGCGAGAAGGAACTGGTAGAAAAGCTGGTTAAGTTAAACCGGACTGCAAAGGTTGTAAAGGGCGGTCGCCGTTTCTCTTTTTCCGCTTTAACGGTTGTCGGTGATCAGAACGGACACGTGGGATACGGCTTCGGCAAGGCGAATGATGTAAGCCAGGCCATTAAGAAGAGCATTGAAAAGGCGAAAGCCAATATGATTTATATCCCGCTGAAAAACGGCACTATTCCGCATGAAGTGCAGGCTAAGTTCAAGGGTTCTTCCGTATTGCTTCGCCCTGCTCGTTCCGGTACGGGAATTATTGCAGGCGGTACTATCCGTGCGATTATGGAAGCAGCCGGAGCAGCGAATGTTCTTTCAAAATCCTTGGGGTCAAACTCCGCAGTAAATGTTGTGCGGGCGACTTTCGAGGCTGCATCGGGATTAATGGATGCTAAAACGATTGCTAAGAACCGCGGAAAGTCTATTACGGATGTCTGGGGGTAAACTATGGCAAAGAAAATTCGGATTACGTTAGTTAAAAGTACCATTGGACAAAAAAAGCCGGTTCGTGCGACCGTCCGTTCCTTGGGGCTTGGAAAATTGCATTCCGTAGTTGAGCACTCCGCTTCTCCCGCCATCTTAGGTATGGTTCGGGCGGTTTCTCACTTAGTTGAAACAGAGGAGCTTGATTAATGTCTGATTTTATATTGAATGCGCCGAAAGGGGCAAATAAGAAAAAGCGCATTATCGGCCGCGGTTCTTCATCAGGTCGTGGAACGACAGCCGGTAAGGGAAATAAAGGCCAGAATGCGCGCTCCGGCGGTAAAACCTATATCGGTTTTGAAGGCGGACAAATGCCATTGTATCGCCGTGTTGCGAAAAAAGGCTTTTCTAACTATCCCTTTAAGGAAACCTATTCGATTGTAAATTTATTTATGATCGATGAAAAATATTCCGATGGGGAAACCGTTAATAAAGAAACGCTGAAAGCAAAGGGGCTGCTGAAAAAGCAAACGGCTTTGGTAAAAGTGCTCGCTTCCGGCGATATTACTAAAAAGTTGACGGTTGATGTAGATAAAGTTTCCGCACAGGCGCAGGCAAAGATTGAAAAAGCCGGCGGGACAGTCGTTAAACA
The DNA here is from genome assembly GCA_963514615.1 of uncultured Treponema sp. Lineage (GTDB taxonomy): Bacteria > Spirochaetota > Spirochaetia > Treponematales > Treponemataceae > Treponema. The sequence goes on along the minus strand of CAUPUT010000038.1, from coordinate 1,431 downwards.
GAACGGCTAGGCAGGCGGGCTTCATACATGGCTAACAATGCACTTGTAAATGTATTTCGGATAAAAGAATTACGTGACCGCATTCTGTTTACGGTTGGAATCTTGATCGTATTCCGTTTGGGATCGGTACTGACTATTCCCGGTATTGATCCTCATGCCTTATCGGCATATTTTCAATCGCAGGTACGGGGAAATGCTTTTGTCGATTATATGGACTTCTTTGTCGGCGGAGCGTTCTCCAACTTTTCCGTATTCATGCTTGGCGTTATGCCGTATATCTCAACTCAAATTTTGATGCAGCTTGCGTTGTTCGTATTTCCGAGTTTGAAAAAGATTGCGGAAGATGACGGCGGCCGGAAAAAGATACAGGTATGGACACGAATTCTTACCGTGTTTGTCGCGTTGATTCAATCGTATGCGGTAACCTTCTATGCCTATTCGATACCCGGCGCTATCGTGCTTCAAAGCCGATTTATGTACATCTTTGTTACGATGCTCACCGTAACGACGGGTACCATGATAACGGTTTGGTTGGGCGAGCAGATTACGGCGCGCGGTATCGGAAACGGTATTTCGATGATTATCTTTGCGGGTATTATTGTCCGGTTACCCCATGCCGTTTCGCAGATGATCCGGCTGGTGCGGCTCGGTGAATTGAATCTCGTTTTTGTCGTTATCGCGTTGATTATGTTTGTCGGTATTATCGTACTGGTTGTTTATGAGCAGCAAGGGCAGCGGAAGATACCGGTGCACTATGCGAAGCGGGTTGTCGGGCGGAAAATGTATGGGGGGCAGAACACCTATATTCCGTTTAAGATCAATCCGTCGGGTGTTATCCCGATCATTTTTGCCTCATCGTTTTTGACGTTCCCGATTTCGATTGCGACAACGATAGGGCCGAATGTCCGCTGGTTGAACAGTCTTGCGCATTTCTTACGCCCGAACGGCTGGTGGTATAATATTTTCTATTTGATCCTTATTGTGTTTTTTGCATATTTTTATACACAGATTTCGTTAAACCCCACAGAAATTGCAAAGCAGATAAGGGAAAACGGAGGTTCTATTCCCGGAATTAGAACCGATAAAACCGAGGAATATTTGCAGCGGATTTTAAACCGGCTGATTTTACCCGGTTCGTTGTATTTGGCGCTGATTGCTGTCTTGCCGACTGTAATACAGACCATTTTCGGCTTCCCTCAATCGATTTCGATGCTGATGGGCGGTACCTCGCTTCTCATCTTGGTTGGCGTTGATCTTGATACGATGAGTCAAATCGAAGCGCAGCTTAAAATGCACCATCACGAGGGGTTGGTAAAACGAGGAAAGCTCAGATCACGGAATCTGTAGTATTTCGGGAAAGGTTATTCTTTTGTTAAGGAGAAAAACAATATGAAAGTAAGAACCAGCGTAAAGCCTATTTGCGATAAATGT
>CAUPUT010000037.1:0-10478 GCA_963514615.1 uncultured Treponema sp. | reverse complement strand
GAAAAACCGAACGTATTCAGATATATGAAGGCTTGGTGCTGTGTTTTAAAAATGCCGGTATCGGCCGGACATTCACGGTAAGAAAGAACTCTTACGGTGTCGGTGTAGAGCGTGTATTCCCGCTTCACTCACCGCGTATTGCAAAGGTGGAAGTGGTACATGCCGGTAAGGTACGCCGTGCTAAGCTATACTACATCCGCGAGAAGATCGGTAAGGCGGCAAAGATTAAGACACTGCTGCAGAAAAAGAACTAGCGGATATGCATTCCGCAGCGGAACGGTCGGCGCTTCTTATTCCATTACATCGGAATGAGGCACTTAACGCGGCCGTTCTTTTCCAAGGAGACAAAGCCGCCAATTTTACCGAAAACGAGCCGGTAGCGGTTCGGGTGCTGTCGATCCTTAAAAACAATACGATACGAATCGCCGTTAAAGGTTCCGTACTACAAGCACAGACAAAAGCTCTTTCTCAAGATATTCGGGAAGGAGCTTTTTTATTGATGCGTATCCATATTGCCGGAAATACGGTTGTGCTAACGCCATATCAAAAGCATGTACCGCAAACTCCTCATAACGATGTATTTACTCAACTCGGCATACCGCAGTCAGATCTCGCAGCGGTGTTGATCGCCTTTTTTCGCCAAAATGAACAGCCCCTGCAATCTCGTCCGCTTCTAAAAATACTTTCTTCGCTCTCTACATTTACTCCGCACGAAAAACAAGCAGCGTTTGCCGCTGCCCTCCTCTACTCCCGCGGCATCGAACCTTCACCGCAGCTGATTGCGCAATACCTCGCAGCCATATTCGCCCTTTCCGATAAACAGCAAAAAACTGCTGTCGAGGAGGAGGACAACCAAGACCTCTTTCGTTTTCTCAATCATGTAAAAATAAGCAAAAACCACTGGGTAGTATTCCCGTTTGAAAAACAGCTCAACACGCTTTGGAAAGGTTCGGCAGCTTTTTTACTTGACCTGCAAGATACCGTATGTCGCGAATGCTGTGTGAGAGTACGGAGCGAAGCAAAGCAGGAATCATGGATGTTTACGTTAAAAGACAGCGTATGTCTTTTCTCCTATCAAGGAAAGACGAAACTTTCGCCATCACAACAGGAAAAGTTTACCGCACTGCTGTACGATTGCCTGAAATCCGTTGGAGCTACGGCCTATACGGTGCGTTATACCGACACCATAGAACAGAATCGTACTCTTGCATCAATCGATATATCCGTGTAGAATAGAATAGATGTGGCTTTCGCTGCTGTATGTTGATAGTGAAGGCACATCAAGAATTCATCTAAACTCTTCCAAATCAATACGGCTTGGAGGCAAAAACCGGCGTGAAAAAAGACTGTTCGGTTGCATTGTCATATACATTCGGAGAAAATGCTCCGCTTATCACAGCCTCGGGGCATGGAGCGGTTGCACAAAAGATACGGGAAATTGCCGATAGGTGCCATATTCCCCTCATCAAAAATCCCTTATTGGCGGAAGTGTTGGTTGAGGCTGAAATAGGCTCTTGTATTCCTGAAGAGACATATCAGGCGGTTGCTGCTATTTTTGCGTTTCTTGAAAAAAAGGATGGGATAATCGGTGCTAAGACGAATTAAGGTAGAAGATTTAAAAGAAGGCATGATATTTTCGGAACCTCTATTTTTTGATGACGGTAAGAATAGAGTTTTGGGCAAAATGCATCCGGTCTCTCAACGTGAACTATCAGTATTAAAGCAATGGAAGGTTCCATTTGTTATGACGGCCGGCAAAAGCGTGAAAAAGAGCGAAGAAGCAGCTGAACCGGTTGAAGAATTGGATGTACTTCCCGACAAAGGCGAAGTTTCTACCGAAAAAGCGGAAAAAAAAGATCAAAAGAAAACAGCGGAAAATACTATCTTGCAGTTGCCTGATATTTTGAATCACAGTGAGCTATATACGGAATATTTGGCAATTATACTGACAATGGATATTTTTTTAACCGAGGTAAAAAAACGGAAACCCGTAGCCCCCCGGCCTATCGATGGAATAGCCCTACGACTGCGTAATTTGCTCGCAGCCGATAGAGCATCGGTTATTTCGTTTATCCTATCGGCTCAAATTCCTGATCGCGAAATGGCAAAAGCCCTTATAGATACTGCTATTTTAGCCGAAACCATTGCAAATTTCATGAAGTTACCTGAGGATTATATCGATGATCTTGTCATTGGCACCTTGCTGCATGATTGTGGCATGCTGAGAATTTCCGATACCATTTTAAAAAAGAAGGGACAACTTTCGGATACCGAAATGCAAACCGTTGCTGCTCATACCGTCTATGGGTATAAGACCATACTATCGGAATTTATGTATACCGAACGAATTGCGATGCTTGTTCTGCAGCACCACGAACGCTGGGACGGTAAAGGGTATCCCAATGGACTTAATAAAGAATCCATCGAAATAGGCGCCCGTATCATCGCTGTTGTAGATGCCTTTGTGGCCATGACTTCACAAAAAGCTTATCGCAGCGCATTGCTCGGTTATGATGCAATGAAAACCCTGCTTGCTGATAAGGGACGCAGCTTTGATTATGAAGTTATTAAGGCGATGATTCAGAGTATCGGTGTTTATCCTATCGGTTCCATAGTCTTGATGAACGATACTTCGATAGCCCGTGTTGCCGGTATAGCGCCCGATGCTCCCCTACGCCCGTTGATTAGGATTCTTATCGATGAAACGGGGCATCAGTATCCCAACAATAAAGGGAAATTAATTGATCTCCGCGAATACAAAAATACCTTTATTATTAAAGCCGTTGATCCGCTCATATACTCAAAAAAATGACTGAAGAACGGCTTGGACCGGCAGGAGAAACATTTGCAGTAAAATGGCTGGAACGACGGGGCTATTCTATTATAACTCGAAACTGGCGTATTAGAAGCGGCGAAATTGATATTATAGCGGAAAAAGGCGGGATATTGATCTTCTTTGAAGTAAAAACATTGCCGCATACACCGCTTTCGGATTTGGATATTATTGTCGGAAACAGAAAACAAGAAAGGATTTGTAAAACCGCTAAATATTTTCTCTTAACTCATCGAAAATATAACAAGATGCACATACGTTTTGACGTTCTTGTGTTACCGTTTGATCCGCGGACAACAGAAGATGCCGATCCTTTGCATCTAGAGAATGCTTTTGAGGATTATGTATGAATGTTGGTGTGTTTCCCAAAAAAGAGCGGTATACTCCCCGCAAATACCTTACCGAATCCGATTTTCACGAAATGGAAACAAAACTCAAGGATAAGGCGTATATTCAAGCTGCCATATATCGATTAGCATCGATATTGACCGAACAGATGATGTACATGAAGGATGATGAATAACATGAGCAATAGGCGGGGACATCGAAAAGATAATCATTATACCGAAACAACCGCGACAGACAACAAGCCATATACCGGCTCAAATCATAACGATCCGGCTGAGCTTTTTATCTGTGCACGATGCGGGAAACCTATTAAAGATATAAGTGCTGCATTAGCAGATAAACCGGACGGCAAGCCCGTGCATTTTGATTGCATATTGAATTTTTTAAAACAAAACGAAACTTTACACGAAAATGAGGCAGTTACCTACATCGGTCAGGGCAGATTTGCCGTTATCAAATACGCTTCAATGGTAACGATGAAAGAGTTTACCATCGTAAGAATTATCGAGTGGGAAGATAAAAATCAACGCGCAGAATGGCGAAGCACCATTGCCGACCGTTTCAGCCTTATCGATTAACCTTGTTGAGCAGTTGTACATCCTTGTACAACTGCTCAACAACGAGTTTGCGTGGCAAACTCGCTGCTACGTGGAACCACGGACATCCCTGTCCGTTTTGGAAGTTGTACATCCGTGTACACTTTTCATGATATGCCGTATATTTACAAAAAAAGGGATTTAGTATTCCAAAATAACCAGCCCATCAGGCAGCTCGTTGGGATTTTCCGCTTTGTTGGGGAAGTGTTCTTGCAGAATCTTGCCGCATTCTTTTACGGCAGAGACAAAGGCTTGAGCGGCGCGGCGTTCTTTTAATCCGTCGGCCATAATTTTGCAAATGCCGTCCCATTCGGTTTGTGCTACTTTTGCAACAATTCCCGAATCGGCAATGACAAAGAACTTCCGTTCCAGTACGGATGCAAAGATGAGAACGCCGGAATGCTCCGTAGTCTTATACACCCCGCTTTCCACAAAGTGTTGGAGTGCACGGGCATAGACGCGGCGTTTTTTTAAGGTATTTGGGATAATCAGTCGGTCTATTGCAGGAATATTTACCAATAAATAAACGATAAACACAACGGTAGCAGCGCCGCCTCCGATAACTGCTGTCAACTGGGCAGGAGACGGGAACCAAACGGTGCGTTCCAATAGGTTCCAGATGGGGGCAGAGCATAAAAACAAGATGAAAAAAGAGAGAAAGGCTGCGCAAAATGCAACGAATAACTCTACAAAGGCATAGGAATCGCTTTGGTACACAACCGCAAGGGCAATTTCTCCGGTTGTCTTTTTCTCAGCCTCCGCAACCGTATCGGCAATTTCTCTCATTTGAATGGGAGAAATATTCATCAGTTTTAACAGCCTGTCTTTTTTCATCGTGTTCTTTCCTTATTTAAAGCAAACTAAATCGTCTTCTAAAAAGTTTCCATTTTATAAGATACATGGGTCCCTCTAAAAACTCGGTTAGATTTGCTTCGCATCCTTCGGAATAGAGGCACCCGTCAAGTTTTTAATAAGTCTATAAATACAAATGACTTATTAAAAACATCGCAAATTAAATCTAAGGAAAACCTCAGTTTTTAGAGGTTCCCATATATTATAATAGCATATTTTATGAAAAATAGTATACCGCACATTGTCTTTTGTTGCGATTGCTCTGCTTTTTTATCGTCTTTTATGAAAGCGTATATAGGGCATATTAATTTTGGGATACGAAGTACAAACTTACCACTATAGTTCATTTCATCAACTGGTTTTGGAACCTCAACACCGTTTTCGAGTTTTGTTTCAATCCATCCTTCCATCGCTTCGTAAATATTTCTATAAGCCTCTTCAAAAAAATCGCCGGTACTCTGGCAGCCGTCCAGTTCCTGAACGGAAGCATAATAATATTCGCCGCTTTCGTAGGACAGCTTTTTTATAACAATCGAATAAGGAACCTCGGGAATGGCGAAAAAGTAACAACTTTTGAGCCATCCCCTTATCAGTTAAAATTCAACTTTAGGCGCGGTTGCAGCTTGCTCATCAGCCTTAAAATATGTCTTTTCTCTAAAGCCGAACATATTGGCAAGCAACGCTTGCGGAAACCGTCTGACTTGCATATTGTATGTCTGCACTGCCTCATTAAAACGCTTCCGCTCCACGGCAATGCGGTTTTCGGTTCCTTCAAGCTGGCTTTGCAAGTCGCGGAAGTTTTCATTTGCTTTCAATTCGGGGTAATTTTCCGCAACGGCAAGCAGCCGCTGCAGTGCACCGCCTAACTCGCTCTGTGCTTTTTGGAACTTCTCAAACGATTCGGGATTGTTGAGTACTTCGTCTGAAACATTGATAACGCCGCCCGCTCTGGAGCGCATTTCGGCAATTTCGGTAAAGACTTTTTCCTCATGACTTGCATACCCTTTTACAGTGTTAACAAGGTTGGGAATTAAATCGAAACGGCGCTGGTATACATTTTCTACCTGACTCCATGCCGCTTTAACGTTTTCATCCGCCGCTACCATCGAATTGTACGAACGGGTAACACAGCCGTACAGTGAAAAAATAATCAGCACAATAATGCCGAGAATAATGAGTCCTGTTTTTAATCCTTTGCTCATAACCGGATACTCCTATCAAAAAATTGAAAGTATTCTTTGGCACACTGATGTATGCCGAACGATCGGCTGTGAAGTATAAAGTATTTATTGGAAAAAAACAACGTGCATCTGGTCTATGTATTCCCACTTGTAAAACCGCTGTAAAACCCGTATAGTATCATCCTACGAAAGACTTTTTTCGGATGTTGAAACATCCTGCAAAAGGTTTTATAGGAGTGGGGTATGGATAAATATGTATGCGATTTATGCGGTTATGAGTATGACCCTAACACCGGTGATCCTGAAGGTAACATTAAGCCGGGTACTCGGTTTGAAGATATTCCCGAGACGTGGGTATGTCCCCTCTGCGGCGTCTCAAAGGACGGATTCAAAAAGGTTTAAACAAGGAACGTAAAATAAAAGCCGTACCAATAGTACGGCTTTTATTTACTCAAGTTTGCTCAAGCGCAAACTTGTATATCATAAGCACGTTCTCACTTCGTTGCGAACGTGCGTAAAAAGTCAATCGAAAGTTGATACTTTCTTCTTGACTTTTTATGGGAGTAATATATGACAAAAAATGATTTTATCAGTGCAATCGGATATGACGGTGCCGCCGCAGTAGTCGATAAAGAACGGCGTGCTAAAAACGGCGGAAAGAGTTTGATGGAATTGCTTGAAGCCGGTGCTTTCCGCAGCGCAGCGGCTTTTGCAGCTTACGATGATTCTCAAGAAGAGCTGCAAACCGTTACGGATTATTACAATAAGTTAGCTCATTCCGATTATACCGCGGAAAATATCTTACGGGTATTCGGTATTACCAAAACCAACAGCAAAAAAGTAATCCTTCTATAATAAATAAATGCTATTGCATTAAATCTAAGGAAAATCTCTAAAATGTTTTACTCAAAGGAGTTGTATAATGCCGTATCCTTTTGGCGATATTGAAAAAAAATGGCAAAAATATTGGAAAGATCATAAGACGTTTAAAGTAACCGAGGACGAAAATTATCCGCCGGAAAAACGGGCGTATGTATTGGATATGTTTCCGTATCCGTCGGGAGCAGGCTTGCACGTCGGGCACCCGGAAGGATATACGGCAACCGATATTTATTGCCGGTACCTCCGCATGAACGGACACGCGGTACTGCACCCGATGGGGTTTGACTCCTTCGGCTTACCGGCGGAAAATTACGCCATTAAGACCGGTACTCACCCGCGTATTACGACAAAAGAAAATATCGATACCTTCCGGAGACAAATACAGGCGTTCGGTTTTTCCTACGACTGGGATCGCGAGCTTGCAACTTCCGATGTGGACTATTACCGCTGGACTCAGTGGATATTTTTACAGCTGTATAAAAAAGGTTTGGCCTACGAAACGGAAGCGCCGATTAACTGGTGTCCGAGCTGTTTAACCGGTCTTGCGAATGAGGAAGTGAAAGAAGGCTGCTGCGAACGGTGCGGCACACAGGTTATCCGCAAGAATGTCCGGCAGTGGATGCTCAAGATTACTGCGTATGCAGAGCGGCTCCTTGAGGACTTGGAAGAGCTGGATTGGCCTCAGTCCGTTAAGATGATGCAGCGGAATTGGATCGGCAAAAGCACCGGAGCGGAAATAGACTTTCACCTTGCCGCTCCGTATGAAAGCGAAAAGATTACCGTGTATACTACTCGGCCGGATACTATTTTCGGGGCAACCTACCTCGTGCTTGCTCCGGAACACCCGCTCGTCATGCGCATTGTCAGCGGGGAGCAAAAAGACGCCGTGCAGCAGTATATTGACGAGACGGCAAAGAAAACCGATCTTGAACGGACTGAACTTGCAAAAAAGAAAACCGGCGTCTTTACCGGCGCCTATGCGGTAAACCCGCTGACAAAAGAACCTATTCCGATTTGGATTTCCGATTATATTTTGGTTTCTTACGGAACCGGCGCCATCATGGCGGTTCCGGCGCATGATGAGCGCGACTGGGAGTTTGCTCACGTTTTTTCGCTGCCGGTTATTCAAACGGTTGCCTCAGAAGCTGAATGGAAGGAAAAGGGAGCGGCGGGCGATTACCGCGCAGTACCGCAAGCATGTACCGCAGCCGACGGTTATGCAGTAAATTCAGGCGAATTTACCGGACTGCCGACGCGGGAAGCAATAGAGCGTGTTACCGACTACGCCGCCGCTAACGGCTTCGGAAAAAAGGCCGTCAATTATAAGCTCCGCGACTGGGTGTTCAGCAGACAGCGGTACTGGGGAGAACCTATCCCGTTGGTGCATTGCCCGAAATGCGGCGTCGTTCCGCTGGACGAAAAGGATTTGCCGCTCGCCTTGCCTGAAACGGATAGCTACACCCCTTCCGACACGGGAGAAAGCCCTCTTGCCAAGATATCCGAATGGGTGAATACCGTGTGTCCCCACTGCGGAGCTTCCGCCCGCCGCGAAACCAATACCATGCCTCAATGGGCGGGGTCCTGCTGGTACTATCTCCGCTACCTCGATCCTCATAATGCACACCGTTTTTGTGCCAAGGAAAAAGAAGCGTATTGGATGCCTGTTAATCTCTACGTCGGCGGCGCAGAACATGCGGTACTCCACCTCCTCTATGCCCGCTTTTGGCACAAGGTACTGTACGATTTAGGTGTGGTGCATACCAAAGAACCGTTCATGCGGCTTGTGAATCAGGGAATGATCACTTCCTTTGCGTATCAGCGTTCAAACGGGTCGCTCGTGCCGGTCGATGAGGTTGTGCAGACCGGCGATGATGCTTTTGAAGAAAAGAGCACCGGCGAAAAGTTGAAGCGGGTTATCGCAAAGATGTCGAAGAGCTTAAAAAATGTCATCAATCCTGATGAGATGATCGCTCAATACGGCGCCGATTCGTGCCGTATGTATGAGATGTTCATGGGGCCGCTCGATATGTCCAAACCGTGGAACACGCAAGGTTTGATCGGTATTTTCCGCTTCTTGGAGAAAATCTGGGCTCTTTCCGAAAAAGAGCTGATTTCCTGCCCGGTAAACGATATGAGTACGCCGGAACATGCGGAAATTACCAAGCTCCTCAATAAGTCCATTAAAAAGATAACCGAAGATACCGCATCGCTCAACTTCAATACGGCAATCAGCCAGATGATGATTTTTGTCAATACGCTCGGAAAATATCAGACCGTACCCCGCTTTGCATGGGAAGCCTTTATCAAATTACTCGCGCCCTACGCGCCGCACCTCGCCGAAGAGCTGTGGGAAAAATTAGGCCATACGGAAACAATTGCATATACGCAGTGGCCGATGTTTGTCGAAAAGTTTTGCATCGATTCCGAATGTACGATTGTGGTGCAAATCAACGGAAAGGTGCGCGATAAATTTCAAGCTGCCGTCGATTTGCCGAAAGATGAACTTGAAGCGCTCGCGTTAAAAACAGATGGTGCGCAGCGCTTCCTCGGCGATAAACAGCCTAAAAAGGTTATCGTTGTGCCGAATAAGCTTGTAAATATCGTCATCTAACTTTCCTTTTGAAATATGCGGGCATCTTCTTCGTTGCTACGAAAAAATTAATCCTCAACGTATCAAAGATACGCCTGCGGTTAATTTTTTCTCGCGCCTCGAATTTGCTCCACCTATTTCAAAAGGCTGACGGCAAATGGTGTTTCAGAACTGCCACGGATGGCAGTGGTTCCACGCAGTAGTAAGTTTTTCGTTAGAAAAACTTATCGTTGGCAAGCGTACACGGATGTACACTTGCCAACAGCGACATGGACGTCGGTGGTTTTATACAGTAGCGAGATTTGGGCTATGCACAAATCTCGTCGTTAAAAAGCGTACAGGGACGTACGCTTTTTAACAGTCTATTTCAAAAGGCTTACGGAAAGGCTTAATACCGCTTCTGAGATAAACTGTGCGAAATTTTGGGAAAATTTCGCACAGTAAGGAAGGCACCCAACCACCTCAGGCTCCTATTTTCAAAAGTGTTGGCTCTGCAGAACCGCCGTAGACGGTATGCATATTTTCAAAAGACCTTGCATTCTCTTGCATTTGCCCCTATACTTATGATTATGCTGAATAAGTGTATACTATTACCGCAGTATAAAAACTCTCCCCCAAAAGCGCAAACCACAGCTTTTAAAAATAGCCTTTTGAAAATAGGCTGTCCGGAAGTGTACATCCGTGTACACTTCCAGACGCGAGTTTTTGCTCGGCAAAAACATCGCTGCTGCGTGGAACCACGGACATCCTTGTCCGCTTTGGAAGTGCAAGGAGCATACGGAACAGATTGCACCGCATATTTTCAAAAGATACTTGACATAAAAATAGTCGGCACTACAATCACTCAGCAACTCAGCAACTCAGCAACTCAGCAACTCAGCAACTCAGCAACTCAGCAACTAAGGCGTAAAGTCTGTTTGCGCCCTGATAAACGGGCAACCTTTTCATTCAGACAACAACATCATTATTTCTCATCAATTTTTGCAGACGGCACAAGCGGTGCTAGTGTTTTTACTTTTACACACAGACGGTACTTTGCTGTTCTCGGCATATTTTGTGCGTTAGGTATGCAAAGAAGCCGCTTTTGTAAACATATCATCAACACAGCTTTTTATCGTCGAAACCGTCCGGCAGTGTGCTTTGATTCAGGGTAAACGGAGCCGTAATTGGTAATTTGTAATGGATGAAAGCCATAA
>CAUPUT010000036.1:0-10591 GCA_963514615.1 uncultured Treponema sp. | reverse complement strand
CTTTTTGAACCGGAGACGGCGCTGCCCGATACGGAAAGCTGTCCCGTGATTTTTGAATCGGATAATCCCGAATATAGCTTGGAAAAAACAGCCGATGCCGTTTCTATCTGCGCACAGACCGTATTCGGAATTCCGGCGTTGTACCCGTGGCAACGGCTTGTAATCGCCAATATCCTCGATGCCGTACACGCTGCCGAAGCGGTCGAAGCAGTTGAAGCTGCCGCATCGTCGGCCGGTACCACGGCGCTGCACTCCGAATCGCAGTATGGACCGTATGCCGCAGATCCGGCCGGAATTTCTACAGCGCCGTTCGGCGCCGCGGTATCGCAAGCAGAGGATTATTTTCCGTCCGCTACCGGAGAACCTTTAAGCGAGCTTTATGACGAGGACGGTGTGTTACGGGGCAGGCAGATCGTCTTGCTGCCGACCGGTGCAGGCAAGTCGCTGTGTTTTCAGGTGCCGGCGCTGCTGTTGGATAAGCCGACGCTCATTATCTATCCGCTTTTAGCCTTGATGAGCGACCAGATGCGCCGGATGTGTGAGGGCAATCTTGAACCGGTGTTGTTCCGCGGCGGCCAAAGCGGACAGGAACGAGCCGCGCAGTATGCCCGCCTCGAAGGCACGGACGGTAAACCTCCTGCAAAACTCATCATTGCCAATCCCGAAATTCTGATGCAGGAAGAAGTGTTAAACCGTATTGCAAAGCGCGGCATTGCCCACCTTGCCATAGACGAAGCTCACTGCGTTAGTGAATGGGGAGACAGCTTTCGGCCGGCCTATCAAACGCTCAAGCAGGTTATTGAAACGCTGAAACCGCCTGCCGTTACCGCTTTTACCGCAACAGCAGGAAACGAGGTATTAAAGCGTATCGGCGAGGTGCTTTTTGACGGGCAGGCGCATCTGGTGCGCGGCGAGTCGGATCGTACCAATATTGCCTATTATGTACGGCAATGCCGCGTAAAGGCGCCTGCTCTCTTGCAGGAGGTTATGCAGCGGCTGCGCCCGATGGTTATTTTCTGTGCAACGCGAAATGGTACGGAACAAACCGCTGCATTTTTACGCTACACGTTGCGGGATCGGGCTATTCGGTTTTATCATGCAGGTTTGCAGCGGGATGAAAAAGATGAGGTGGAGCAATGGTTCCACGGGCACGACAGCGCGATATTGGTAACGACCTGTGCATGGGGGATGGGCGTGGATAAAAAGAATGTACGCACAGTGATTCACCTCAACCCATCACCGACTGCCGAAGCATACGTGCAGGAGGCGGGGAGGGGAGGGCGGGACGGAAACCCTGCGCAGGCGGTGTTACTGTGGAGTCCGGAAGACAAGGCGCGGATTGCACTATTACCTGAAAAACAACGGAAACGGGCGGAAATACTCGTGAGTTTTGCCGAAAGCGGCCGTTGCCGACGAGAGGTTTTGCTTGAAGCGCTTGGAGAAGTGCGGGCAGTTCCGCTTCGTGCAGGGGATGAAAGCATTGCCTGCTCCGGCTGCGATATCTGTAACGGAACCGCGCTGTTGTATCCGCAAGACGAGCGGGAACTAATCAAATTTGTGACAGCCAATAACCGAAAATTCACCGTGCCGCAGCTTATCAGGCTGCTATATGAAAATCTTCCGCTCTGGCGCGCCGGCGACATTAGCAGTCTCGTTTCGCAGCTTATCCAAGAGCGGAAAATCCGCCCAGCCAAGGCGTTTTTCTGGAAGGGCGCTCTTATATGTTAGGGTAAACTCCGCTGAACAAGCTCCGCAGTTATTGTAACAGTTTGAAGATCGCCGATATTGCCCGTCAGCTTTATAGTAAAGAATATAATCACGCTCTCCGTCGCCGATAATCGTAATTTCATTTCCTTGTAATTATCAATTCTTAATTTTTAATGCATAATTGTGAATTGCATACCGGAAGCTGCCAGAATCCATTTCAAAAACCTATAATCTATGCTATAATACAGTATGTGAGAGGGAGTAACTATGAGTACAGCCAACAGAAAGTATAAGGATTCGGTTTTTGTCGATCTATTCAGTGAAGATGAAAAGGCAAAAGAAAATTTTTTATCGCTGTACAATGCTTTACACGGAACAAACCTACCGCTTTCATGCCCGGTAGAAAACATAAAGCTTGATAATGTCATGTATATGAACATAATCAACGATGTTTCCTGCCTTGTAGACAATAAGATTATTGTCCTTGCTGAACACCCTCGATCAAGAATGTACATCCGTGTACATTCTTGAGCTGCAAGTTTGCAGGGCAAACTTGTTCCTGCGTGGAACCAGCGGCATCTATGCCGCTTCTGATACGGAAAAAACTCTACCAATAAAGGGCAAAAACTGATAACCAGACAACAATTTATACGCGCCAACGCTTTTGAAAATAGATGATGCAGATACAAGGAGTTAGCCGAAAATAAAGCGGAGGCGTATCTTTAATACGTTGAGCATTTATTTTCGGCGTAAGACGCAGTAGATGCGCCATATATTTTCAAAAGAGAGGAGGTAATAAATATTGCTAATAGCCGAATATGATTATGATACGGATATTGCAGTGCAAAGAGAAGAAGCAGGCAGAATAGCTTTTGCTCAAGGCATATCTCAAGGTTCCCGCCAAACGAAGCTCGAAACGGCGGCGGCTTTTAAGCGTTTCGGCTTTGATATTGACAAAATAGCCGAAGGAACCGGTCTAAGCCGCGAAGAGATTGAAAAACTGTAATTATCAGCTAAACTCGCCGCACTGCCAAAGGGGACACCCCTTTGGAAACCCCGGCAGAAAAAGGTGCAGGGAAGTTTATCTTTTCAGCTGCGGGCGGTTTGTTAAAACCGCGAGCTGAAAACCGTCTGTATGCAATTCCCATACAATTATCCATTGCTTATGGCCTCTTCAGTGCGCCTGTGCCTACATTACTACCATCATACTTAAGTTTCCAGTACGTCGTGGTGGCGTGGATCCATGTAGGAGGCTCCGGTGTTACTTCAAACTTGGACACATCATCTTCCGTAAGCTTATAACGAGGCTCACTGTTATTGTCGCCTTCGATAACCACCCGGCCATCAAAATAGCCGCTACCAGCGCCAGATTCGATGTACTTCACCGTGAGTCTTGCTGCAGAAGTACTAGTCAGCTCACCGGTAACGATAATACGCG
Organism: uncultured Treponema sp.; assembly: GCA_963514615.1. Classification (GTDB taxonomy): domain Bacteria; phylum Spirochaetota; class Spirochaetia; order Treponematales; family Treponemataceae; genus Treponema. The sequence goes on along the minus strand of CAUPUT010000036.1, from coordinate 7,446 downwards.
TCCGATTGCTGCCCTCATTATTCAAATACACGTCGTTTTTGCCGGCCTCGTTTCCTGCAGAGGGGGTAACGGTTGCACTGCCTCCCATCTTAAAGGTGCCCACCCTTGAAGCTTGAGCATCTATATACACGCCGCCGCCGTTTTGGGCGGTGTTGTTTTCTATTTTACCGCCTTTCATTGCGAACTCGCCATCTTGTACGTACACGCCGCCGCCGTCTTGGGCACTGTTGCCGCTTATGACGGTTCCGTCTTCAAGCGTCAATGTGCCGCCGTCAAGTTGAATGCCGCCGCCGGTTCCTATAAAGGAATTGGGTGTGCCGGTTACGTGCGCCTTGTTGTTTATAATTCTGGCAGAGCCTTTTATGGTGCAGTTTGCTCTGTTGCCAAGCCACATTCCGGCTCCGCGCGGAATTTTGCCGGAAGGCCCCTGTATCGTATTGGAGCTTATTTCGCAACCGTCAAGTGTGAGGTTTATACTAACGTTTTCTATTGCAAGTCCTCCCCCTGAATATTGGTTTACGCTACCAGTCATTTTCACTTTATTGTCTGAAATATTACCGCCGGTTATCGTGTAGGAACCACTGTACGTTCCGTATTTAAAATTGATGCCGCCGCCGTCGCCATTGGTTACTTCGTTGTTTCTTATATGACAGTTTGTAAGCGTCATGCCGGAACTTCCGTTAAGACAGATGCCGCCGCCGTATTTTGCTTTACAGTTTTCGATAAGGACATCGTCTGCCGTAAGTTTTCCTCCCGCGCAGTAAATTGCACCGCCGCCGTCTACGCCGCCGGTAGTAGGGTTATTTCCATTTTGCAGGGTCAGTTTTTTAAGGGTCAAGTCGCCACTGCTCCATACATGAAAAATAAAGGTTTTGTTATCGGCATTCAATTTATCGGCTGTCTTCCCCGTTTTGCCCCGTATTGTAACGGGCCGTTTTACCTCAATTTTTTGTGCTCCGTTGGGGGCTTTTATTTCGCCGTCGATAATAATGACGCTGGCAGCAGTGTTGTTTTCTACCGCAGCTTTTAATGCGTCCCATGCGCTGCCTGTGCCGCCGTTGATGGTTATTTCCACTCTTTTTGTTACTTTAACATAAAAGACTTTTTCGGTGCCGGAAGCAAAGCCATCTCCGCCTGCGGTTATGGTTATTTTGTATAAGATTTCTTGATTGAGTTCCGGAGCCGGAAGTCTTATATTAACTTCGTTTTGTGAGCCGCTGTTTATGTTGTTATGCTTCAACTCGCTACCATCTTGCCATTCAACCGTTCCCGTTATTTTTGCGCCGACGGTTGCCGTTTTTGCCGTTACGGTAACATTCGTATCGGTTTCTCCCGCATTTATTACATACGGATCCGAGTCGGATGTTACGGTTATCGGGGTTGTACCGTAAGACAGCGTTGCGTCTTGGGCCTCTGTTTCCAAGGTAGCTTTCGAAACTTCAGAAGAGCTAAAGCCTTTGCCGTCGACAAGTCTAAACGTGTAAGCTTTTGAAGCAGTCCGTACTTCCGTGTCCGTTTTGTAACGCAGCGCCCACGGGCCGGCTACCTTGGCGGGGTCCCAATCGGGAGCAGATGCCGATCCCAAGTCAGCCGGCGTAAGCCGAGCAACATCGCTTGCAGCAAGCAGCCTGCCGTTAGCATTAAAGGCCGTATACCCCGATGTAAAGGCTATGTCGGCAGATTCACCGCCCTCTACTGAAAGCGTTTTAATATCCTTGTGTAAAAGCTCGGTGGGAGGAGTACCCGCACCCGCCTTTTTGTCCATATCTTCGGCTTTTAATATAATGATGTAATAGAACTTACCGTGCGTATCGGCGTTTCGCGTTTTGCCGATTGTTACATAGCTCAGTTTGGGCGGCGTGTCAACCTTTACGTTTAAATTGAATTTCTTATTGAATTTTCTGCCGTCCGTTGAAATAAGGGTAATTTCGGCTCCTATGTTGTCTGTACTCCACTCGTGTTTTTTCAAAAAGGATGACTTGTATATGAGCTTCAATGCCGATTTATCAGCCGTTTGCGCTAAGGTGTAGTCCGTGCCGTATGCCGGCTGCGTCGAAAGTCCGGGGAAATTAATGACCTTTCCCGCATCGGCGGTGGAGACGGGCGTAACGAGGCTAAAGTTTTTGGGGTTGCGCAAGTTTACCGTAACCGTTACGTCGCTTGTCGACGGTAGACACACCGCTCCTGCCGCACTTGTTTGGGACGGCTTATCAAAACTAAAGTCCACAGGGATAACTTCCGCCGCCCAATAGCTTAAGAAGTCGTCGATATCTGCAGTAAATTGCTTACAGGATGTAAACAAAAGGGCTAAAAATATTCCGGTTATAATGGCATAGAGTTTACGCATACGTTTCTCCTTTTTCGGGATAAGGGGGAAATTTCTTGTTATAAAAAAGATGTATGGAATGGCTGTTCCGTTCTTTGCATATCTGCATCTGCTGAGAAGAAAAAACAGTGATGGAGATGTGTAAAAAAGAGAGAATTATTTCTACTGCGAACTGCGAACTGCGAACTGCGAACTGCGAACTGCGAACTGCGAACTGCGAATTATGCAGGGCGCCTTCCGGCGTGTCAAGTTCTTTTCACATTTTTTTATAGAGTCTGGAGTATGATGATAATGATAACGAGAAAACAGTCGTACCATAGTCTCAGTATGTATTATTTTTATGCAAATGGCAAGGGATGCACAATTATCTGTGGTATCTATTCTACAGGGCGCCTTTAGCATCGCTCTCTTGTGTGGGATTAAGCAAAACTGCTATAGTGTCGGTATGACGCTTTATGAATATTATATGGTATTCCCCGACGGTGATATGCAGGAGATTTCCGGTACATTGACAATCGGTGCATTGTACGATATGAACGGTAATCGATTAACGCCGCCGCTTCCAACAAATAAAATGATTGTGTATCAGGTATGCGGGAAACGAACCCGCGAAGAAAGAGGCATTGTTGCAACCTATTACACAGTGGAACAATTGGATGCCGCTGAATTGCGTGCGTACATCTAACGAATGATCAACACGTATAATGAAACACGCTTGCACCGTACCCTAAAAGATTTATACAGCGGTAACACTGCCGTGCAGGAAACTTCACTGGAAGGTTTTATCTGTGATATTTACGATGCCGGACGGATAATTGAAATTCAAACGTCTAAACTTTCTGCCCTAAAAGCTAAATTGGAAAAACTTTTACCGCTGTATCCTGTCCAAATTGTGTATCCCATTATAGAAAATGCATATATTTTGACGCTTAATGAAGACGGCAGTAAACGCAGTTGCCGTAAAAGCCCCAAACACGGCAATTTTTATCAGATTTTTAGGGAGCTGTTAGGAATTGTTCACTGTATCGATAACCCGAATCTTACGATACAAATCCTCTATATTGATTGCGAAGTTATCAAAATAGATGATAAGAAGGGGCGCAGCAAATATAAGCGGCCGCGTATTATTGATAAAAAACTGCTAAAAATACATCGAACAGAAGAATTTCGCGGTATCGATAGCTTGATCGCACCGTTTATGGAAAAACTCCCCGATATGTTTATCAGCGCCGATGTAAGAAAATTAGGTGTCGGTGTATATACATCATATATTCTGTCGTTTTTAAAAAGATGTAAGAAAATAGTTTTTTATACGAAAGCAGGACGCTATCATGTATATAAAAAAACCGGTATCGAATAGATACCGGTTTTTAATCGATTGATACGATGAATGAGAGTAGTGGTTTACCAGCTGTCTTTCATATCGTCATCGTCGCGCAGGTCAACTTCATAGAGGTCGGTAACTGCACGGAGATCATCGAAGTAGATGTAATAATTGCCATAAGCTTCCCACGGATTGCATTCAATACGGAAACCTACAATCTTTAAGCCCATGCTGGTGCCATAGTGATAATCTTTTTGTACAATGCCTGTTCCAGCTGCATTTTGCGGAGGAACCGCAACGGTCATCAATTTCCATCCTGCATGATTCAGTTTTCCTACATAGAGTTCAAAGCGCTGTCCCATATAGTCTTCAAGGATAAGCTTTAAAACATGCGGATAGCTTCTTCCGACAACCCAGACACTGACGGTTTTCGTAATGCCTTCGACCGGAATCGGTTTGACTGCACGAACTTCAAAGCTGTTATAACCGCGGCGGTAGTAGGATACCTTTGTTCCGTAGACTTTGCTGTCGGGGAGATTGAGATTCTCTTCTTCGGGAATCGCTTTTTTCTGTTTAGGCGAACCGTCAAACAAACGTCCTTGAATCACCCCTTCGTCTGAGGACATGGAACAAATCCAAGAGCCTTCATTTTCGAACTTATCTACTGAAACTTCTTTTAAGCGTTGCTCTGCAGACTCAACGCCGATACGAGAAGGATCTACTTGATCCAAGGATGACGCATCACGTGTATTCTCTTGAGCAAATGCAAGCAACGACAATGTTGACAATAATACTGCTACGGTAAAATATTTTTTTGCCATTATTTTCCGCCCTCCTTATTTGAATCGGCATCATCAAATTTGGCATTCTCTAACTCAAAACCGTCATAAGAAGCCGTACGAGTATTTGTCAATGCCTTAAATTCATCAAAGAAAACATAGAAGTCATCAACATTCTCTGTAGGCTGAGTGCGGATTCTAAATGTGACAAAGCTCATATATTTAAGCTGTGACAAATAGCGTGACCGTTGTTGGATATTTGAGGGAACCGTAACCGCCAGATTTTTCCATCCATGGTAATTTAACGTTCCGACCGGTAATGCGTGTATCCGTCCGTTGCAATCGCGCACCAGGATTTCAAGATCATAAGCATATCCTGCACCCCAAACCCAAAGATCAAATCTTTGGACAATACCTTTTAACGGTATTTCATAAGGTGCGGCATCATCGCCCGAACCTTTCGTCGGATAAATATCGACCCAGTTATCGCCTTGACGATTAAACTTAAATTGTGCTCCTAAAAATTTGTATTCTTTATCGGAATCGGATTGCATAACCCGCAGAGCGTTCGGCATTCCGTCAAAATACTTTAAGATAGGATACCCATCGGTGATAAACTTACTCCCAATACCATTCCATGTTATCTCTGATGATTCGGGAGAGTCAAAGGTCTCCACCATATACGTTTGATAATTAACACCGCTGTCCTGCGCTGCCAATGGAATACAAACGACTGTAAACATCAGAACAAAGACCGTAATAACAACGCCTTGTTTCATTCACAACTCCTTTTATTTCCGCCGGTATTCTAAGAAATCATACCCATTATAGTCTGAAACGAAAACTTTGTCAAACAACTCGTAATCCTCAAACCTAAAATAATGGAGCATCAATTCCGCAGCGGATGAAGAACTCTGACTACAGTATCGGCAGAGTAGGTAAAATATACAAGGGGTAGACGTTTTTTTTGTATTTTTTGTTCGTCTGTTTAACCGGCATTTCCCTGTCGGTATATTATAAAATGAAGAACCATACCGATTAAAACGATACCCGTTAAAATAGAGTTGTAGATTAACGGATTTCCTTTAAAATAATTAAGCCCCAGCGCTAAAGTCCCCAGCATGAGTATCCCTATAAATAGAATGAAGCAAAGAGCATATGCAATAAAAGGATAGAACGTTATGTTCTCCGAAAAGTGTAAAAGTGCATCCAAGATAAACAGCGCGCCTGCGTACATAACTATGTACAAGACAATGGGCATGATGTGAAGATGTGTGCTTGCAAGAAATAATTGTTGGTATATTTTTACGGTAAAGAAACCGAACAATGCAGCGGGGGTTGTCAAAACGTAAAAACCGGAAAAGATAAGTGCAAGCAATAATACAATACAAAAGGGGATAAAGGTCTCTACAAAAAAGAAATAAAAAAAATAATTCCCTAATGAATCAATATAATGATCCGTATTTGCAGAAAAAAAAGATACAATCAGTAAGAATAACGCTGTTGCTGCGATACCGACAACAAACAAAACGATATGCTTATTTTTTTCTTCTAATTGATATACATAAGAGAAAAAAACGAGTGGAAGGCAAAACAACAATAAAATAGCCATATACTATTAGCATACCATAAAATGATATGGTAGACAATGCCTTGAATCAGGCTGCCGGTTTGGACTTCATAATATTCAAGGCAGGGAGTCGTTTAAGACCTTCTTTAAACAACTCCTTGCCGATTTTTGTATACTGTACCCCTATTACGGATGGCGCGCAGTTACTCCTTTTTCGATCAGTGATATCAGTTGATCTTCATACCAATCTTGGGAATAAGGTGCATGCTGGCGGACAATCGGCCGGATTTTTGCTTCGATAGTATCCTTGCACGCTTCGCAAATATCATATTCGCGGATATGCCAATAGGTTTTTCCCACTATAGGGTTGATCAATTCTTTTTTGCAGATGTCGCAATGTAAAGTTTTCATAACGATGCTCTCCTAATAATAAAGCTTGTATACAAAAGCATACCGTATATTCGTTTTTTTGTCGAGTCAATCGGGTAAACGCATCAGGCTGTTTTTTAACAACCCCGCAGAATTATTGAGGCTGTTCAACCAGAGTTGAACCTCTTCGCGGTTCAAATGGTCTCACAGCCTCAATAATTCTGCGATTTTCATCTACCGTGCCTGATGCGTTTACCCTCCGTATAAAAGAAACTTTCCGTAAGCCTGTTGAAAAGCATACATCCGTGTATGCTTTTCAACGACGAGATTTGTGCATAGCCCAAATTTCGCTACTGCTTGGAACCACCGCCATCCATAGCGATTCTGCCTCTCCAACGCTTTTGCAAATAGACGATGCAGATGCTAGGAGCGTACAAAGAACACCCGCAGGCGTACTTTTTGTACGTCGAGGACTGTTTTTTGTTAAGCGACAACGCAGATGCGCCGTATCTCCAGCGCTTTTGAAAATAGGCGGTGCAGATACAAGGAGTTAGGCAAAAAAGTACCGCAGGCGTATCTTTGATACGTTGAGGACACTTTTTTGCCGTGCGACGCAGTAGATGCCCCGCCTATTTTCAAAAGTCAGAGTCGTTGATGCTATTAAGCCACCCCGTACATGCCGGGACAACGGAAGCAATGCAGCCTTCTTTAAAGGGATTTTTCAAGTTTGCCAGTTTCACAAGCTTGAGGAATGAGTCGCAGCCGCCTGCTTTACAGAGACGCAGATAATCTTCCCAGGCCGTTTTGCGGTTGGAAAGGCTTTTTGCCCAGAATTGCAGAGCGCATACCTGTGCAAGCGTGTAATCGATGTAATAAAACGGCGTGCCGAAAATATGACTTTGGCGCATCCAATAACCGCCGCGGTTTAAGAAATCGTTATCACTGTAATCCCGTTCAGGCAGGTACTTTTTTTCGATGCTGCGCCATGCAGCCTTTCGTTCTGCGGGGCTTGCTTCGGGATGTTCATATACCCAGTGCTGGAACTCGTCTACCGTAACGCCGTAGGGTAAAAACAGGA
>CAUPUT010000035.1:0-10905 GCA_963514615.1 uncultured Treponema sp. | reverse complement strand
GGCCGCTCATATCGATAATTCCTTCTTGGAATCCGACAACGGTACCGGTTGTTACCACCGCTGCGCCGCGGAGTACGGCGGTTTTACCGGAGCCGACCGTATCTTCTTCGCCGGTGAAGAATCCGGGAAAGCACACGCCGCTTCCTTCGAGTTTACAGCGCGGTTCAATAACGTCTTTAACGGAAATAATCCGGGTTTTATCGCCCGGTTTGGTAATTGTCAGCGAAACATCGATGATAAGCGGGTCTTCTTTAATAAGAGATATCAGCTCATCTTTATTGATTTCGAGACAAGTTCCTTTGATAGCGGTTTTTGCAGCGAACCGCATCTCATGAATGGGAATAATTCCCAGTTCAAGCTTCATATCGACCTCCTATACTTTTTTGAAAGGGGCGAAATATCCCCTAAGTATGCGATAATATTTTATTGCAATTAATCTAAGCTGTCAATTTACGCTATTTTTTTCTTCTTTATGTAGTCTTTGATAGGCCGCCGAATCATGCGAACGACAGAAGTGGAAAGGATAATACCGACCGCAATTGCAACGGCCATGAAACACGAATGGACGCCCTCGGCAAGCCCTTTATCCAGATCACCCCGCACAAAGAAAAGCATCGATCGGTAAACACGGAAACCGGGCACTAAAGGGATAATGCCGATAACAATGAAGGATGTTGCAGGTGTCTTTTGAATAACGGCAAAGAGTTCGGCAAGAAGGCCGACTACGAAAGCAGAGAGCAGATTTGCAAAAATATAGCTGACTTGCGGAATATCAAGGCCTAATAAAATTGTCCAGCCGATTGCGCCGTTAGCTGCAGCAAGCAATAACGTTCGTTTTTGAACATTAAAAAGAATACCGAACCCGAGACAGCTGATAAAAGCGAGTACGGTATGGACATAAATCGGCATTAAAGCCCTCCTAAAATTGAGTAGAGCATTAAAATACTACCGACTCCGAACGCAATGGCAATGGCGACAAGAATTGCTTCTCCGATACGTGCAATACCGGACAGCAAATCGCCCGAAATAAAATCTCTGATTCCTGCAGTAAATGCAACTCCCGGAACAAGGGCGAGCGCCGCACCGACGATGATATTATCCAGATTGTCAACTAATTTAATTTCGAAAGATATAATGGAAATAATTCCAACAAACATGCTTGCGACAAAATTACCGGTAAAAACGGTACGGGATCGCGCCATTATCTTATCGCTGATAAACACGGCAATATATGAAGCAAAAAACGCCGCGACGAAATCTCCGAACTTTCCGCCAACCAAGACTGCAAAAATACCGCATCCGATACCGGTAGCAAATAACAAAAATCGATACGGATATCCTTTGTATTCATCTATTTTGTGTAGACAATCCATTGCTTCGGATATATCAATCTCACCTGCTACAAATTTACGGGAAAAATCACTGACCAACGTAATTTTAGCGATATTGTTGCCTCTCTTTTTGATATCCTTTGTATAAAGTACGTTCTCTCCATCACCTTTTGCAATGAAGAGGATAGTGGGCGTAACAAAAGGAGTAACATCGCACACGCCGCCCGCTTCGCTTATTCGCACAATTGTTTCCTCAGCACGATACATCTCCGCTCCATTCCGAATGAGCAGCTCTCCGGCATAGAGCGCTATCTGCATAACTAACGCATGCCGTGCAAGCGTGTCGTTTTTTTCTTTGCCGATAATATCCGACTGGGTATCCATAATAGCTTCCTATTTTAATTCTTTTTCGCTATTATGACAATAAGTCTATTCAAGGTAAACGCATTAGGTATAGTAGATAAAAACCGCGGAAAAATTGAGACTGTGAGACCATTTGAACCATCTTCAACTGTTGTACGTCCATGTACAACAGTTGAAGGCGAGTTTTTGCGTGCACAAAACTTGCTACACTGACAGGAAGTCAGTGGTTCCAAACAGTATCGAGTTTTTCATCAGAAAAACTCGAAGCTAAAAAATGTACAGGGACGTACATTTTTTAGCGATGCCATCCTTGGCAGTTCCGGTTGAATAGTATCAATTTTTTCCGCGGGGTTGTTAAATAAATGCCCTGATGCGTTTACCCTGTTAATACTTTAGTATTACCCACGTCGAACCGGTTCCTCCATCGCGTCCTTTAGGATGTCCTGTTTCACCTGCATGAGCATTTGTTTCCAAAAATTTTTGCACAAACCGCGATAGTACAGGGCCGTTTTTGGAATGATTCCCTTTTCCGTGAATGATGAGGATTTTTCGATACTTTCTGCGTAGGGCTTCTTCAAAAAAAGCAACCAACGCCCCATAAGCTTCTTCAAGTGTCATTCCATGCAAGTCAATTTCAGCTTGCGGACACATTGCCCGTAAACGCCGTTTTTCGGTCGAATTATCCGGCAAGGAAGTGTTTTCGGAATTATCTGCATCTTTATCGTAAACACCATAACGCCTTAGCCAATAATCCATCGGATTTAATGTTTGAGTATTTTCAACAGCATACGTTGCTGCCGGATTTTTCGTCTCGTTACGTATCCGTTTCTTTCCGTAAGGATGTTGTGTTTGCATCTCCCATTGGTTCAGAATCTCTTCAAAATTCATAGGTGACCTCACAGGAATAAAGATGAAAAATTAAACAATGGGCTATATGAAACGTTTCAATAATGTTGAAATTTATCGATTTTTTATACAAATTCTATTTTTGCCAAATAGATGCGGCCGCCTCGTATGCCCCATGTCGTGTACAAAAAGGAACTCATCTGTGCAGCTGCTCGTATAAAGGCTTTCGCATTTGTATTTCGCATGTATCTGCAAAGAGCCGGTTCCGCTTCATTTATTGTCCGGAACCATGAAATCTGGTTGTAGTAGTGCTGAAGGGAACTGCTGTCCTGTTGAAGAAGATATGCCATAAATTCGTTTTGCAGCAAATAATCGTCGTCAGTATTATATTGTAGTGCCGGATATACTTCAAAATAGCGGCGCAAAAATAACACCGCGCGCGGATCTGTTTGGTAAAAAGTTTTTGATACCGTATTACGGAAATTTTCTTCCGTAAAATAAATACCGTGCAGACATTCATGGGTAATAAACCGGTAGCGAAGATCAGGCGAAGATTGACGGCTTATTGATACGATTGCGCCGTTTCCTGCTTCAATGCCGGTTTCCGTGCGGACAATAATGCCGTTATGGAACAGAATTTTCCGTAAATGCAATTCCGATTTATTAAGCGGAAAATGTTCTTCTTCGGCCTTTTGAAAGAACGCTGCAAGTGTTTCGGCTCTATAGTCGTGGGCGTTAAATCCGTGAAGCGGAGCGAGCTCTTTATCTGAAATGAGATTCCCCGTAAACCCTTTTTTTTCCGCAAAGAAAGACAGCCGTTTAAGATAGGAGGCTTGCGCCGAATAATCGGCAAAGTCGAAAATCAATACGGAGGGAAACTGTTCCCATGCAAACAATTCGTAGGAGGATTGACGCCATTGCGTCTGCGGCCAATGCAGAATAATCCCCGGATCGGTTGTAATGGGACTGAGCGGGGGCAATGTGTAATATTCGGCGGTAATACCGCAGATCATTGTTGCCGTATCTGTGGTACTCTCGGTTTCATCCGCATTTGCCCGTCCACTCGCATCCGGGGCTATATCCGTATCGGTTTGTTCAATCGTTAGAAAGGGTTCGGGAAAGAGGCAGCCATCAAGCGTAAGGCGATATACATTCGGCGCACGATATACTGATATGTGCTTGTCGCTGCATTGGAACGAAAGACGCTGCTGTGTTTGTTCCGTTGTCAAAGTGATCGGTAATGCCTCATCAAAATGGATAAGGATATTGTCCCTTCCTTCTATTTCCATATTTCCGGTGCGTATAACCGCCGACGGTTTTGGGAATTCCGTGCACAAGGGAATGCCCGATTCGGCATATAATTCCGGAGGGATAACCCCTCCATCGGCGGTTGTACCGTACCATAGTGTAGTTTTAGCTTTTAACCAGCCATATCGGACGGGAACAATTGCCGCGCTTTTAAGCTTGAGCGATTCTTGTGCCACAACCATGAAGCCGCGGATATCAGCCGGTTGTACCGCTATACCTGCAAACCCGATGCTCACGGAAAAAGCCCTGTGAGGAAACCTGTGTGCCGTAACAGGGTATCGCGGCCGGACATTCTCTTTCAGCTTACCGGCGGTTGAAAAATCGTTCGCATAGAGCAACCCTATCGCAAATTCGGCGACATCGGTTTGAACGGTTCCGGTTATGTCAGATTTTGAGCTGCTGTTTGAAAGTGCTCCCGTCGATATGCTGTTTGTAGATGCCGCATCGCCCGATTTGCCGACGGACATAAGCGGTTCAAATTCCAGTTCAAGCGCATACAAACCGGAAGCGGTTAAGTCGAGCATTTCGGGGCTTTGTTCGAAAGCGAAGTACATGACATCGGATTTTTCCGGATCATCTATCATACCGGCTAAAGCATTTTTATTTAACGCCTTGAGCGGTACAGCGCGGATACGCTGCTCAGAAGCACGCGGCGATCTCGTATATATCGGCCCCTGCATATCCGCCGGTAAGGCAAGCGATACCGATGACATCGTATCGCTACAGGAGGTACTCAGCAAAGAGGTGAAAACGAAAACAAGAACGCCCCGCAGCAGGATATGCATGCTGTTACTATTTTATAGCAGCTTTTAAAGCGTCAACTTTATCGGTTTTTTCCCAGCTGAATTCGGAACGGCCGAAGTGCCCATAGGCGGCGGTTGCTTGATAAATAGGTTTGCATAAATCCAGCGTTTTGATAATCCCTGCGGGACTGAGATCAAATACTTGCTGAACGGCTTTCTCGATTGCACTTTTCGGAACCTTTGCAGTACCGAATGAATCTACTCGAATCGACACGGGGAAAGGTACACCGATCGCGTAGGCCAGCTGCAATTCACACCGTTCGGCAAGACCGGCGGCAACGATATTCTTTGCGACATAGCGTGCCATATACGCTGCAGAGCGGTCTACCTTGGTGGGGTCTTTGCCCGAAAAAGCGCCGCCGCCGTGTCTGCCCATACCGCCGTAGGTATCCACGATAATCTTTCGACCCGTTAAACCGGTGTCGCCGAACGGACCACCGATAACAAAGCGTCCGGTCGGGTTAATAAAGAATTTTGTCTTTGCATCGAGTAAACCGGTCGGTTCGAGAACGGGTTTTACAATTTTTTCGATAATTGCTTCTTTGAGCGAATTATAAGAGATTTCGGGGGCGTGCTGATGGGAAATAACAACCGTGTCGATACGCACGGGTTTATCGCCTTCGTATTCCACCGTTACTTGGCTCTTCGCATCGGGCCGCAGCCAATCGATCTCTTTCGATTTACGCAATTGTGAAGCCTTTCGCAGCAGTTTATGTGCATACATGATTGGAGCAGGCATCAATTCCGGCGTTTCTCTACATGCGTAGCCGAACATCATGCCCTGATCTCCTGCACCCATCTGATTGTGATACTCGCTAAGTCCCGTACCGTTTACACCTTGCGCAATATCGGGAGATTGGGCATGGATCATACTTAACACAGCCATAGAATTGCAGTCCAGACCGAACGCAGAATCGGTATATCCGATTTCTCGTGCAATATTACGAGCAGTTTGCTGTATATCAACAAAGGTATTGGTGGTAATCTCTCCACCGATAAGGATAAGCGCGGTTGAAGCAAAAGTTTCACACGCGACATGACTTGAAGGATCGTCTTGCAAACAGGCGTCCAGCACCGCATCTGAAATTTGATCGCATAGTTTATCGGGATGCCCTTCACCGACCGACTCCGAGGTAAATAATTTGTGTTCGTTCATTATTACTCCTATAAATAGAAACGTTATGAAACAGACGCCATCATAGCCGTATTCGGAACAAAAAACAAGTTATATTTTATTTATCGCACCAAAAATTAAGGGGCTGCCCAAAACATTTAGTCTTAGACAGCCCCGTTTTCTTTAGTCCCATAGATTTATCGGTTTAGCCGATACCTCCGTAGAAAATACCAAGAATGTATACGATGAGCGTAAGTCCACAATAAAGATACTTTCCCTGTGCGGCATAGACGCTGCCGATCGGTTTTAAACAACCTTTTGAAACTTCATTTAACACAAAGTCTTTACCGCATACCCAGAAGAACATAACACCGGCAAGCAAAGCTCCGAGCGGGATAATGTAGATACTGATAACATCCATCCACGTACCGAGTATGTTCCCGTCTTCTACAATTAGTCCTACAAGAAGCCCGAGACCGAGTACGATTGCCAGGGAAACTTTCCGGCTGAGTTTAAACTTTTGTTGCAGCATCTCTACCGGTGTTTCATATAGATTGATTAACGAAGTAATGCCTGCGAACAATACCGCGACAAAGAAGATGATTGAAAAGAGCATACCGGCCGACATCTCTTTAAAGATCATCGGCATGGTGATAAACATCAAAGGCGGCCCCGCCGACGGTTCGAGATTGTATACAAAAACCGCAGGAATGATAACCAATGCGGCAAGCATAGCTGCGAGCGTATCGAACACCGCAGTGAACTTTGCACTGGTCGGAGCATCTTCATCATCCTTCAAATAGCTGCCGTACACAACGGTGCCGCTTCCGGCAAGGGATAGCGAAAAGAACGCTTGGCCGAGTGCATAGACCCACGTTTTTATATCCCCCAATTCGCTCCAATCCGTTTTAAACAGGAACTTATAACCGTCGATTGACTTCGGTAAAGTTGCAACACGGATTGCAAGGATAATGAACAACCCGAAAAACGCCGGCATCATCACTTTGTTTACTTTTTCGATACCCGATGAGACACCTGCCGCCATGATGATAAAACATCCGGCAATGGCAATAATGTGCCACGGTAAACTTGAAAATCGCCCTGCAATAGCGCCGAAGTATGCACCGCTGTTCTCCGCTGTAAGCATGGAACCCGAAAAAGCCCCTACCGTAAAGCGGATAATCCATCCGACAACGACCGTGTATCCGATTGCAATACCGAGCGAACCGATAACGGGAATCCATCCGATAGCAGCTCCTGAATTATTGCCGCGCGTTTGTGTCGCTTTGAGGAACGCGCCGTGCGGACCTGTCCTCATCGCCCGCCCTAAACACATTTCCTCGACAACACCGGTATATCCGATAAAGATAACAAAAATAATATAGGGGATTAAAAACGCCGCTCCTCCAAACTGTCCGACACGGAACGGAAATAACCAAATATTTCCCATTCCGACAGCGGAACCGATACAGGCAAGAATAAATCCCCATTGTGAGTTGAATTGATCACGTTTTGCTTCTGTATTTGCCATAGCCTTCTCCGGCTATTTAATGGGTTCCAAATGAGCTTGGAAGTGACGCAAAATCGGCGGTTCCCAGATGATACGGTATCCTTTCACCTGCGACGCCCGCTCTTTGATGTTGATCAGTGCTTCAGCGATAACATCCAAATGAGCCTGCGTATACACGCGCCGCGGGATTGCAAGCCGCGCAAACTCAAATTCGGACTTAATCTGCTTGCCCGTTTCAGGGTCATTACCGAGCATGAATGAACCGATATCGCAGGTACGGATACCGGCTTCTTTGTACAACTCTATGCAGAGTGTATGGCCGGGAAATTCATAGTAGGGAATGTGCGGGAACATCGCGTTTGCATCAACATAGACGCCATGCCCGCCTGCAGGATTCTGAATGGCAACACCGGCATCAAGCAGCTGAGATGCCAAATATTCCATAGAAGCGTTGCGGTATTTCAGGTACTCTTCATCGATACCTTCGTAGAGACCGATAGCCAAAGCTTCAAGATCACGACCGGAAAGACCGCCGTAGGTAATAAAGCCCTCAAACGAAATACAGTTGCCCTTAATCAGTTGATAAATGTCTTTGTTGTTCTTAATACCGATAAGACCGCCCATGTTGACGATGGCATCTTTTTTTGCGCTCATCGTAAAGGTATCGGCATAGCTGAACATCTCGCGTACAATGTCTTTAATGGATTTATTGTTATAGCCCGCTTCGCGTTCTTTAATAAAATAGGCGTTTTCCGCAAAACGAGCCGCATCGATATTAAATAAAATACCGTATTTTTTTGCGACCGCAGAAACTTCACGGAGATTTTGCATTGATACGGGCTGCCCGCCGGCTGAGTTATTGGTAATGGTCATAACGATCATGCCGACATTTTCTTTTCCGTATTCGTTAATATACTTTTCAAGTTTTTCAACGTCCATGTTTCCCTTAAAAGGAGCATAGACAGCCGGTTTTTTTGCTTCCGCACACACGCAGTCTACCGGTTTCCCGCCGGACAAAGTGACATGCGCTCTTGTCGTATCAAAGAACATATTGGAAATAGCGAACTGTCCTTTTTTAAGCAACAGGGGGAACATCACTTTTTCCGCCGCGCGGCCTTGATGCACCGGCTGAATAAATTCATATCCGAAAATATCATGTCCCGCGTCTACTAATTTGAAATAACTTTTACCGCCGGCATATGCCTCATCACCGATCATTACGCCCGCCCACTGCTTATCACTCATTGCGTTTGTTCCGCTGTCGGTTAATAAATCGATGTACACATCTTCACCGCGCAGGTTGAACATGTTGTACTTAGCTGCTTCAAGCTTTTTGATGCGCTCGTCGCGGGTTGTCATTTTGATGGGTTCTACCATTTTGATTCTAAACGGTTCCGGTACATACTTCTTCATTCGATTCCCTCCTCGATCTGATATTCGTACGGTACGACAAAGCCTTATCGATCCGTACTATTCAGCATTGATAAAAGTATAGCACCGGTTTTTTTAGCCGTCAACTTTTTTTACTTTGCTAAATATTCGTTGATGCTCGCTGCCGCTTTGCGTCCTTCGCCCATTGCGAGGATGACGGTTGCCGCACCGAGTACGATGTCTCCTCCCGACCACACTTTCGGAATGCTGGTTTTCTGATTTTCGTCGACGATGATGTTGCCGTTTTTGGTTACCTGCAATCCTTCCGTCGTCTTTGCCATCAGCGGGTTAGAGCTGTTGCCGAGAGCAACGATAACCGTGTCAACCGGAATTTGATGTTCGGTACCCGGAATGGCGACGGGGCTGCGGCGGCCGGAAGCGTCAGGCTCACCGAGTTCGTAGTTCAGCACTTCGACCGCACACACCTTGCCGTCTTTGTCGCCGATAAACCGTGTCGGGTTTTGCAAAAAGCAGAACTCAACGCCTTCTTCTTCCGCATGGGCGATTTCTTCGGCACGGGCGGGCATTTCTGCACGGGTACGGCGGTAAATACAGTATACTTTGTCGGCGCCGAGCCGGTATCCCATACGAGCGGCATCCATCGCGACATTTCCGCCGCCGATAACCGCAACAACCTTTGCAGGATACAGCGGTGTGTCCGCCTTATCTTCCTGATAGGCCTTCATCAAATTGGCGCGGGTTAGGTATTCGTTTGCGCTGAATACACCGATGAGGTTTTCTCCCTCGACGTTCATAAACTTAGGTAAGCCCGCACCCGTACCGACAAAGGCGGCGTCGAATCCGTCTTCTTGGAGTAGCTGTTCCAGCGTTGCCGTCCGTCCGACTAAGAAGTTGGTTTCAAACTTGACGCCCATCTTTTTCAGATTTTCCACTTCTTTAGCGACAATGTCTTTGGGGAGCCGGAATTCAGGGATTCCGTAGACCATAACACCGCCCGTTTTATGGAAGGCTTCGAATACGGTTACCGCATGACCGGCACGGCGGATATCAGCGGCGGCGGCAAGACCCGCAGGCCCCGATCCGATAATAGCGACTTTCTTTCCGGTATCGGGAGCAATCGGCGGAATGGTTGTCTTATTATTGTTTCGTTCCCAATCCGCAACAAAGCGTTCCAATCGGCCGATTGCAACAGCCTTATCCACCGATTTATGCATTTTGCCGACGGTACATACCGATTGGCACTGTTTTTCCTGCGGACATACGCGGCCGCAGATAGCGGGAAGCAAGTTTGTCGTTTTAATCGTATCGACGGCGGCCTTAAAATCGCCCTTTTGAATACAGGTGATAAATTCGGGGATAGGTATCCCAACCGGACATCCCTGTACGCAGGGGCGGTTCTTGCAGTTTAAGCAGCGTTCCGCCTCTATCCGCGCCTGTTCTTCGGTGTAACCAGTTGCTACCTCGTCCATAAGGCGGGCGCGGGTATGCGGTTCAAGTACCGGCATTTCCTGTATCGGGATAGCCGCGCGATCCTTCATTTTTAATTCTTTATCTTTCACTTCGCCCCAATATGTTTTTGCTTCTTTTGCGAGTTCTTCACGGGGCACATAGTGATGTTCGGTATGTGTACTTTCGTTTCCCATTTCATACTCCTCTATCCGGCAAATTTCGGGAGATGCCGGTTTATCCTTGTTCGGCTTAATTGGCGCCGTTCGATAGTCCGATTCTGCATACATGACGATCGTGATCTTCCCGTTCTTTAAAGGCCTTCATCCGCATCATCATATTGTCAAAATCGACTTTGTGCCCGTCAAATTCAGGGCCATCCACGCAAACGAACTTCGTTTTGCCGTCAACCGTAACGCGGCATCCTCCGCACATTCCGGTACCGTCGATCATAATCGTGTTTAATGATACGACTGTGTGAATACCGAACGGACGGGTTGTCGCTGCGCAAAACTTCATCATAATCGGCGGGCCGATTGCGATAACCTCTTGAGGCGGCGCGGCGCTTTCGCAGATTTCTTTGAGCGGTTCGGTAACCAGCGCTTTTCGGCCATAGCTTCCGTCATCGGTTACGATAATGAGCTCATCGGCTATCTTGCGCATTTCTTCCTCGAAAATAACGAGTTCTTTTGTGCGCCCGCCGATGATAATGATAACCTCATTACCGGCACGCTTATAGGCTTGGGCAATCGGGTGTAGAGGAGCCGTACCGATACCGCCGCCGACGCATAC
>CAUPUT010000034.1:0-11013 GCA_963514615.1 uncultured Treponema sp. | reverse complement strand
TGAGGGAAAAGACAAGATTTTGGATGAGATCAGAGCAGGAACTATCAAGATTCCGACCTCTGCGGACGGCAGAACCCCGAACATTAAATCTATCAATATTCACGAATTGAAGAAGTAACAATACCGTTTTTCTCGGCTTAATCCTGTTGCGGACTTAAGTTCCGCAGCGGATGAGCCGAGAAAAATCTTTCAGCCATCCTTTTAGCGCCCTGCATCATTCTTGCCAAACGAGGGCATATTGCATATACTCTTTCAATATTATATGTGAATTGTATGAAAGGCATTGTAAACGAATGTTTTAACATTTGCCTGAGCTCAGTCATATTAAAAAAGGATAGACTATGCCCAAGATCGATGTAAATGAACAGCTTTTTTTCAACTTGTTAGGAAAAAAATACGACTATTCCCCCGAATTTGAACATTTATTAAGCTCTGCAAAGGCGGAGCTGGACGAAGCTCCTTCCGCAGCGGCGCCTCAAGATGAACGCATTATAAAAATTGAATTAAACGATACCAATCGTCCCGATCTGTGGTCAACAGCGGGGCTTGCTCGCCTTTTGCATATGCACACGGGAGGGGCTTCAAACAAAGCTCGGTATCAAGCATTTTTATCGTCATTGCGTGAGCGGAAAGATTCCGGAAAACGGACAGTAACCGTAGACCCCGAATTACAGCATATCCGCCCCTTTATGACGGCGTTTGTCATTTCGGGCAAGCCCATCGACGATGCTATGCTGAAAGATATTATCCAAACGCAGGAAAAACTGTGCTGGAACTTCGGCCGGAAGCGCCGTTCCGTGTCGATGGGGGTGTACCGCAGTGAACTAATTAATTGGCCGGTACACTACCGTGCCGTTGACCCGCACACCACCTCGTTTACGCCCCTCGGTTTCGATACCGAAATGACGTGTGAGCACATTATCACCGAACATCCGAAAGGCAAGGAATACGGCTGGATACTCAAAGATATGAAGAAGGTACCGCTCTTATCGGATTCAAAGGGCGGCGTGCTTTCAATGGCGCCGATTATCAACAGTGCGGAGATCGGTGCCGTACAGCCGGGGGATGCCGACCTGTTGGTTGAGCTGACCGGTACCGATATGCCCTCTCTGCTGCTTGCAACCAACATCGTTGCCTGCGATTTTTCCGATGCGGGATACACGATTTTACCGGTCAGCGTAGAATATCCGTATGACACGGGCTTCGGTAAGACGATTACTACGCCGCTTTACTTCCAAGAGCCGACAAAGACGACGGTTCATGCCGTCAATAAACTTCTCGGAACGGAGCTTCCGGCGCAGGACATTGTGGAAGCGTTGGAGCGTATGGACAATACCGTTACCGTCGAGGGGGATTGTCTGACGCTGATGCCGCCTGCATACCGGAATGACTTTTTACACGAAGTGGATATTATCGAAGACGTGATGATGGGCAAAACCGTCGAGTTCTTTGAACCGGAAACGCCGAGGGAATTTACTATCGGGCGACTCTCTCCGGTTACCCAGCTCAGCAGAAAGATTAAAAGTTTGATGGTCGGCTTCGGCTATCAAGAGATGATTTTTAACTATCTCGGTTCAAAGAAAGACTACATCGACCGCATGAATATAGACGGAACGGGGGTAATCGAAATTGCCAACCCCATGTCGGAAAACTATCAGTTTGTCCGCCCATCCGTTATTCCGTCGCTTTTATCGGCGGAAACGGTTTCGGGCAATGCGGTCTATCCGCACCGTATCTTTGAAACGGGGAAAATCGCGTACCTTGCTCCCGAAGAAAATACCGGTACGCGCACCCGCCAAAGCCTCGGCTTCTTGACTGTAAATCAAGATGCTAACTTTAACGAAGCCGCCAGTCTTGTCGCCGGTTTGCTGTACTATCTGCAAATGGACTACAACGTATGCGAAACGCACGACCCGCGCTTTATCGAAGGGCGGCAGGCGGGTGTTCTGTGCGATGGGAAACAGATTGGTATTTTCGGTGAACTGCACCCGCAAGTGTTGGACAATTGGTCCGTTACCGTTCCGGCCTTTGCGGGAGAGCTCGATATCGAAAGTATCTTGGGAATTTCTAAAAACGCTTAGGCTTCCGAACGCTGACCGATAAATAAAAAACACACTCCAATAAAACACAGCGTGTACACGAGCAATACGAACAGCGGCGACAAGCTATAGAATGTGTCGGTAAAGAGCGCAATAACAAGGCGGGCGCAATACCGCCCTGCCTCTACCGCTCCTGTCGCCGCTACAAAAAAGAGCGGGAATGACAGCGCCCATGTATACTTAAATTGTCGGTGCGGAGGAATACGGAAACGCCACGCCAGTACGAGCATATAAATCGAAACAATTAAAATTAAAAATACATCGCTGATTCTGGCTAACAGTTCCCTGTGATATATTTGCGCGGGAAACCCGTATTGCGCCCCCCTCTGCCGGAACGTGTACAGTTGCGGCAACGTCATGGACTTTTCGCCCTCATTGGCCGCGATAATCAACTCAAAATCACCGTACGAAAACGGCAGTCGCATAGACGTCTGCCGCTCAATCGGCATTGTTCCTTCCAGAACAATAGGTTTTAGCACTACTTTATCGTGCTGCTTATCTACAGCGCGGAACAGCATACGGAGCATATGCTCGCCTTTCTCGGTTACAATTGGGATTAGTTTAATAAATGGAATACGGGCTCGATACAGTATCTTACCGTTAGTGGTATAATATTGCGTAATTTCGCAGTTTCTTCCATATATTTCGCGGATACCGTTGTTGGTGATATACGAGAGCCCTTCTATTGTTATTTGTGCCGGCGCCCTTGTGCTCCAAGCGGGAGCTGTAAAATGAATATTCCGTATCGCTTCAAAGAGTAGCAGCGAATCCGTTTCGTCGATAAAGAATACCTCTTCCAATACTTTTTTTCTGGTAATATCTATAAAACGATCTATGTCGGGATCTCTTTTAAGCGGATTATTTTGTTCAAGCATTCGTTTGGCTTTAACAAATTGATAATATGCTTTGATGTAGTTTCCCTGTTGTATCATTTCATATCCGGCTTTTTTTGCTTGGTATAAGCGGATATCAAATTCGGCGGTTAAATCTGCAATTCCCTTTTCTATCTGATTCCACGCTTGTGCAGCCAACCGCAAGGCTTCTTCACGATAAGGTGCATTTTCGGCACTGAGCTGATATGCCTTCATGGCATAATAGTGTGCGGTGTAAAAGTCGTATTTATTCATAAACCGCTTACTGATGAACAATGCCCCCTCCGCCGTAAGGTTTTCAGGCTCGGCGGTATTATAAGCGGTTTCGGTATTATGCATATTATTTTGACGATCGATAGCTTGTGCTTCATATAAAACTTTCGCCTTATCTAAAAGCTGTAATGCATCAGGATTATTTTTCCAAATTCCAAGAGCCGCTTTTGCTTTCTGATATGCCCGTTCCCCATCGCCCGTATTTAATGAAATATCGGCTTCTTTCATATAGTCGTAGTAATCCTGTGTTTTGATTTCACTGGAGCGTCGGTAGTTAAGCAGCAGAGGTGATACGATTTCTATCAGTATGATGTAGATACCGATGCAAAACAAGAGAATGATCAATGCTTCTTTTAAATAGCGGAGCAATATGTCGGAAAATCTCGGCACGGTATTTTGGCCGCACGTACCGAAAATAACGGCATACCCTATCAAAACAGCGGACACTAATAAGCTCGGCATAATCCGGATGAACAAAATTCCCGTTTCAGCCAATTTACGATTTACTAAGAATTGTGGCAATACGTTGATCTTTTTGAAAAAAAACATATAGATGAGGCAACATCCTAATCCGATTACGAAGTGGATAAAAACGGATAGACACCCCTTTGTCATATCACGCATTTTTATACGGCGCTCCTTTTATTAATCTTTGAAGATATTAGCAGCATTTTTAAACCGCCTATAGAATGGAATATAACGGCAACAATACAGAAAACAATCGGATTTCTCAACATGCTGCTTCCCGAATTCATCAATTGAAGATTGGAGAGCGCAGCTTGAAATCCTGCCTGTTGCATATACGGATATACGAGTAGAAAAGCTCCCGAAAGGGAGAATAAGAAAAGAAGGTTAAACATATTCCATCGTGTTATGATGCATACAAACCAAAATGAACTGATACAGAAAAAGAACGCACATACGAAAAAGAGATACGCTGCAAAGCTCCTTAGATAGGCGGCATATACGTCATAAAAAAGGCTGTCGGCTCCTCGTTGTAGTAGAGTGAAAAATAGCGGCTTATTCAAGAAATCTGCCGGTGTTTTATTGGTAGGAACTGTTGCCCTATAAGCGTTTATTGCATTTTCGATGGAAGAAAGTTGCGTATAGCAGGCCGGTATAATCACTGTTACGGTAAAAATTGCACTCACCAGAAACAAACTGATGGCTATGATCTTCTTAGCCGGATGTCTCATTAAAAATGTGTACACGCCTATTGTAGCCGCCATCACTGCAAATGGAAGTGAGTAGCACGCTTTTTGCACCATGCAAAGAAGCAAAATTCCCGCCGTTTCGGCTTCGAGCGGGATAGCCAATTCATAGCGCAATGCTATCCCCTCGAAAAAAGCAAGGATAACAATTATACTTAAAAGGCTTAAGAAAAAAACGCAGGGAATCAGTAGAGCATTCTTCATAGGTAGTCTTAGAGTAGCATGTTATAAATACAATCTCAAGTGCCCCGTTTGAAATATACGGCACATCTATTGCGTCGCATTGTCAAAAGAGTACTTCCCTGTATGCTTTTGACGGTGAGTTTCGGACAAAGCTGAAACATCGCTACTGTTTAATACAAGCGGCGTCAATGCCGCTGCTGCAGTACAGATTTGACGTTTTAGAACTACCATAAACGACCGGCGGTTCCATGCAGCAGCAAGTTTATGAAAGCAAACTTGTCGTTGAACAGTGTACATAGACGTACGCTGTTTAACAGGCTTATGGAGGGGGTGTTTAAAAAAAACAAGGTAAATGCTTTATTCGATGCTGATATCCTTTACGAATGCGGTAAAGTTTTGCTGTGCGTTGGTGAGCTGCTCTGTTGCGGTTGTGATGTCTGTTTTCAACTCGTCCAGTTCGGTTTCGAGGTTGAGCAGCTTGGTTAAGAACGCTCTGCCCTGCTGACTTTCCGAACCGACCGCTTCAAGATTCCTGCGTACACGGTCTTGCTCCTTTCCGATTTCAGTCTGACGATCCTGTAACGTCTTCAAGGCTCTTTCCGCTGCGGTCACTTTTTCTTTTTCCGTTATAATCGATGCAAATGCCTTCCGCACCTTTTCGGGAATTTCGGAATTGGTCGTGTAGGAAATAAAGGTATTTGAATTCATATCGAATATTTTTTGAGTTGATTGATAGGTGCGAGCTTCTTCTACTTTCAGTTCGGTTCCGGTGTTCCCGACAGCTTTAAATTTAAACCGGTATTTGTTTGCAGTCGTTTCCGCAAGGGCTTGTTTTGTCGTAAGCTCAAACCCTGCGTTTTTTGCGTGTTCGACAATAACGGTTCTTTCTTTCTTATTGGCATTTCGTATCAAGTAGGTTGTGCTTTGGACTTGCCGGTACGAAGTTGTCATCACTCCGTCAGTCATCTTTATGGTTTCGATTGTCCTCGTGGAGTCGGCTCGCTTTGAACCGGTTACTTCAATATCGTCTCCGTAGGCAATCAGACGTTTTTCGGCTTCGGGTAAAAACTCCAAAAGAGCATCGCCTGCATATTCACCCCCGTCAAGAACCGTAATGGGGCCGGCAGGAAGTTTTAAGCCTGAGGTGTTTTCAATGCTGATACAGAATTTAGGATTAACACGCTCGTTGTATGGAATGGATGAAAATACCGAATACTTTTCCGCAGGAAGAGAGGCTAGGGTGAGGGGAATCATCATACTTCGCTGCCGCTCAAGCGTAACGGGTTTTGACGGCGTAAAGGCAAACATTTCTCCCGCATTACCGGCTTCGGCCTGATTTTCAAAATAGGCGGAATCGTTTTTTTCCTGTAAGTCATCATAAGGCGTTTCAGGTAAATTTGCTTCCATTGCAAATGGTAGAGGCGACCGTTTAGCCATCGCCGACCGTTTTTCTGCAAGCGGCATTGCTGCGGCATATTCGACAGCTCTATCAGCCGAATCAAAGGTTTCCGCTTCGGCGGCTTGTGCAATTGCAAGCGGCACTTCGGGGCGATAGGTATAGTAAGGCGCATAGAGGTTTTGCGTAAAACCGACCGGTCTCCCCGTTGTGAGGGTAAGCGTGATATTCTTCCAGTCAAGGTCGGTTGAATTGTCGATAATCGCCCATGCCTGAAACGCTGCTTTATCGGAACCCATGTCGAGCCGGTAGCTTGCTTTCCATACCGGCGCTTCCATAACGTAAGAAAGTCCGAATTTCCGCTCACCTTGCGCATCGATTTTAATGTCCAGTTTTTTGCGGTTCTTTGCCGAAGCGTCGAGGATGAGCGCCAAAGCGGTGTTTAAATCTTCATTTCGTTTTTTATCGGTAAATGTGAAAGACTGAATGTCCGAAAAGGCGATAATGTGGATGCCGTCTTGCGTTGCAAGCGAAATAAAGAAAGTATCCGTTTCTTTTGAGCTGTTTTTATCGACGCTTAAAATCTTTCCGGTAATTTGATGAGGTGTAAACAGTTCCACTTCGGCACCCTTTTGCGCTTTTAAAATATCGTAGAGCGTTGTAGCGGCGGAAAGGTCTATTTTTAAACTTTCCAGCGTTTTCCGCAGCGTGTCCTCGGACTGATAATTGACGGCTAAACTTTTTGCACCGGGATCCATCACAACAAGTGATTTCAGCACATCGTTAATTTGAGCAGGCGAGAACAAGAGTGCTATATTCCCCGAACCGGCTACCGTCCCTTCATGTACATAGTGCGCAACGCCCGATGAGTACAGCGTTACCTTTTTAAGCGGAATGTCGTCCGCACTAAAGTTTTTCGCAGGGTCGGCTGCGGCGCCGACTATACAAGCAGCAGATAAAATCGTAAAAATCATATTCTTCATTAAAGCTCCCTTACTCATATACTGATTATACTAGCCGATGGGGAAAAAAGGAAGGGTACGTCATCTGCTGCAGTATGGAAAGAAGATTGTGCTGATTGGAACGAGCTTTAGTGAAGAAACAAGGACGATTAAGGATTGGAAAGTAGATAGGGGATGTCTTAAAACTTGGTCACTTTTTCGCCATCCTCATTTCAAATTGCAAGAAAGCAGTAAACGCAGTATAATAATACCATGAGCTTTCCACGCAAATTACCGATCGGTGTACAGAGTTTTAAGGTATTACGAAATGACCATTATCTCTATGTAGATAAAACTGAGTATCTTTTCCGATTAGTACAAGACGGTCGTGTCTATTTTCTCAGCCGTCCGCGGCGGTTTGGCAAGAGTTTGTTCCTTTCGACGTTATCTGCGTACTTTCTTGGAAAAAAAGAGCTATTCAAAGGACTGTACCTTGAAAAAGCTGAGGAAGATCAAGCTGCACGAGAAAACAGAGCTGCATGGCAGGAATATCCTGTTCTGTATTTTGACTTTAATATCGGAAAATACACGGATAGCGGTGCCTTAAATGAGCGGCTGAATGTTATGTTATCTGAAGCAGAGGCTTCATACGGTATTTCGACATCGAAAGAAGCACAACCGTTTTTTGCTTCACGCTTTGAACGGCTGATAAAGGCTGCCTATCAACAGACCGGCAAGCAAGTAGTGATTCTGGTAGACGAGTACGATAAACCGCTCCTGCAAACGATGGGCGGAAATGAAGCCTTGAATGAACAATACCGAAACGAACTCAAAGCTTTTTACTCCGTGATAAAAACCTGTGATGAATATATCCGCTTTGCCTTTTTAACCGGCGTTACCAAATTCAGCAAGATTAGTATTTTCAGTGATTTGAACAATCTTCGGGATATATCGCTGGAAGAAGACTATGCCGGCATTTGCGGTATAAGTCAGACAGAACTTGAAGCAAACTTCCAGCCGGATATACAAACACTCGCAATGCGGCAGAACATTGACTATCCGGAGGTATTGACAGCCTTAAAGCAGTGGTACGACGGTTACCTGTTCCATCCCGCAGGAGAGGGAATGTATAATCCCTATAGCCTTTTGAGTGCTTTTGTGAAAAAAGAAATCAAAAGCTACTGGTTCAGTACGGGAACACCGACTTTTTTAGTCAATTACCTCAAAGAAGCTCACTATTATATCCCCGACTTGGATGGAAATGTTGAGCTGGATGAAGAAGGCTTGCAAACGTATCGAGCTATTGCACAGGATACCTTACCAATTCTGTTTCAAGCGGGATATTTAACCATCAAGGAATATATAAAAGATTTACGGTTGTATCGGTTGGGCTTTCCGAATGATGAGGTTCGGTACGGCTTTTTGAATAATCTTTTACCTGCATATTCTGATGTACCGTTCGGCCAAACAGGGGTATGGGTTGGGCGGTTTGTACAAGACATCCGCAAGGGTGATGTGAATAGCTTTATGGAACGGATGCAATCGCTTATCGCCGGTATCTCGTATGACAACTTTAGCAAAGAAAATCTCAAATTGCGGGAGCAGAATTATCAGACAGCGGTATACCTCATCTTTGCGTTGATGGGACAATTTGTACAGACGGAAGTACATTGCGGAACGGGGCGAGCAGATGCCGTGGTTACTACGGCTGATTCTGTTTACATCTTTGAGTTTAAGCTGAGCGATACCGGCAGTGCGGAAGATGCAATCGTGCAGATAAAAGAGAATACCTACGCCGAAAAGTATAAGACGGATGGAAAGAAGATTGTGCTGATTGGGACGAGCTTTAGTGAAGAAACAAGGACGATTAAGGATTGGAAAGTAGATAATTTTTAATTCATAATTAGGAATTTATGTACCGTATATTTTCAAAAGCTCTTGACATTTCTAACTTGAAATAGTATAGTCGTTCCGTTCAATTGGATAAATGTCTGAATGTCATTTATCCGGTATTCTTTAAGAGTTTTCCGGTACCGTAAAACCCTTTTTTAGGGCAGGTTTCCGTGTTAGCGCTTTTTGGGAAGCGTTAAGGGGTGTCTCCTATTACTCTGCAGGATGCCAAACCAGTCATCGGAATGGATTCTGATGATGATCAGGTGGATCCGAATAGGGCTTGTCGAATTGCTATGACAGGCTTGCGTAACACGTCTTTTGTAACGGCGTTTGCTGTCTGATTGTCCTTCATTCTATTCTCTTCTGTATTTGGTATCCGATTTGTAACATTTTTTTTCATTTCAATATGGAAATGGTCTCGCTGTTTGATGGGCGGGGTTTTGTTAGTTGCCTATTGTCTGTTAGGAGGATTTACATGGCAAAGGAAAAGTTCGAGAGAACAAAAGTTCACATGAATGTTGGTACCATCGGTCACGTTGACCATGGTAAAACAACTCTTTCGGCAGCGATCACTACTCATTGTGCAAAGAAGTATGGTGATAAGCTTCTTAAATATGATGAGATTGATAATGCACCGGAGGAAAAAGCTCGCGGTATTACTATTAATACTCGTCACTTGGAGTATCAGTCCGACAAGCGTCACTATGCGCACATTGACTGTCCCGGACACGCTGACTATGTTAAGAACATGATCACCGGTGCTGCTCAGATGGATGGTGCGATTCTTGTTGTTTCTGCTCCGGACTCGGTTATGCCTCAGACTAAAGAACATATCCTGCTTGCTCGTCAGGTTGGTGTTCCTTCTATTATTGTTTTCCTTAATAAGGTTGATCTTGTTGACGATCCTGAACTTATCGAATTGGTAGAAGAAGAGGTTCGTGAAACCCTCGAATCTTACGGCTTCCCCCGCGATACACCGATTATCAAAGGTTCCGCATTTAAGGCTTTGGCCGACGGTGCTTCCGTTGAAGATACTGCTTGTATCGATGAATTGCTGAAGACTATGGATGACTACTTTGCCGATCCTGTTCGTGATGATGCGAAGCCTTTCTTGATGCCGATTGAAGATATCTTTACGATTTCCGGACGCGGTACTGTTGTTACGGGACGTATCGAGCGCGGTGTTATCAATCTTAACGAAGAAGTCGAAATCGTCGGTATTAAGCCGACGAAGAAAACCGTTGTTACCGGTATCGAAATGTTCAACAAGCTGCTTGATCAGGGTATGGCTGGTGATAACGTCGGTCTCTTGCTCCGCGGTATTGATAAGAAAGAGGTTGAGAGAGGTCAGGTATTGGCTAAGCCGGGTACCATTCAGCCTCATACCAAGTTTGAAGCGCAAATTTACGTTCTTTCCAAGGATGAAGGCGGTCGTCACAGCCCGTTCTTCTCGGGTTATCGTCCGCAGTTCTATTTCAGAACAACCGATATTACCGGAACCGTTACGCTGCCTGATGGCGTTGATATGGTTAAGCCGGGTGATAATACCAAGATTATCGGCGAGCTGATCCATCCTATCGCTATGGATAAGGGTCTTAAGCTTGCTATTCGTGAAGGCGGCCGGACTATCGCCTCCGGACAGGTTACGGAGATTTTAGCGTAATAAAAAACAAGGCGGTTGGGTAGGCGCTATTCGGCCGCTTGTTTTTGTACGGAGGAAATATGGCTAAGGAAAAGATTCGCGTTAAGCTTCGCGGATTTGATGTTGAGTTGGTTGATCAAAGTTCTAAAGCGATTGTGCAGGCTGTGCAGAAGGTCGGGGCAAAGGTGTTAGGTCCCGTTCCGCTTCCTACACGTATTAATAAATTTACCGTGCTTCGCTCTCCGCACGTAAATAAAAAGTCGCGTGAGCAGTTTGAAATGCGGACGCACAAACGATTGATCGATATTATTGAACCTTCTGCAGAAGTGATGAATGCTTTGATGGCATTAGAGCTTTCGGCAGGGGTTGATGTAGAAATTAAACAATAAAAGAGCGGTAGACGGCATTTAATCAGGATGTGCGTACCGGAGAAGCGAGGAGTTTCTCAAGGAGTTGTGAGTTATGGTTGGTCTGATTGGTAAAAAAATCGGCATGACCCAGTT
>CAUPUT010000033.1:0-11168 GCA_963514615.1 uncultured Treponema sp. | reverse complement strand
ATGAGCAGGAGCGGAGACGGTATGAAGCAGCATGGGAATATGAAAGCGACCGGCTGTCGATGATAAACGAGTCTGAACGGAAAGGTCTTGAACGAGGTAAATCGCTTGGTCTTGCTGAAGGTTCCCGTCAAGCAAAACTCGAAACGGCACGGCTGATGAAGCAGGCAAGCTGTGAAATTACTTTTATAGAAAAGATGACCGGTCTTTCTGCGGAGGAAATAGCACAGTTGTAAAATGGAGAAGTGTTATTCGTACTTCGCACTGAAATAAACATATATCCTCATCGACAAACTGAAAGTAAAAACTACTGGTAAGAGACAAAGCCGGTACATCTTACGACATTGAGATGTCGCTTAATACCAGCGGCATCCGTGAAAAAGAAAAGTCTTCCCCTACTTACTTCAATCTTGCTTGCGAATTTCTTTAATCCGATCCCAGTAGAAATCAAGCTCATCGGCTTTAAGAAGCGGCTCAGGCGGCGGCCGTTTTAGGCTGTTATGCCGTGTTATCTCTTCCTGCAAATCCGAAATCGACGATCGAGTTAAAAAAGGTTCGCCGAATGCGAAAGCTCCATCCGATATATTGTAGTATAAAGGAAGGGCTTGAATCTTCGGATACCTTTGATGAGGATAGACATCGCCTGTTGCATGAGTACCCGGCCCGCCACCTTGCGGTGTAAGTGTCAATCGCCGCATACCGTCATTATCGCTCTCGATCGAAAAAGTTCCTTTTTCGTAGTTTTTCAGTTTTGACCCATTATCGGTAATGCAACTGTATACTGTATCATATTGCCGTATAAACTTCGGTACGGCTACCGGCGCCCCGTCATTGAATGTAAATTCGGCACGTTTATCTTTATATTCAAAATCGCCTGTCCAATAACGAAATCTGATATACTGTGTTCCATTGAAGAAGAAAGCGTCGAAAAAAGGAGGAGCTTCCTGTTGATATATCAAAATTCCGTCACGAAAGCCTTGCTCAACCCAAAAACCATCCAAACCGGTCGGTTGCAGTGATGCGTCGATTCCCGATTGCGAATTATTTTGTTGCCTTTCAGCCGGAAAAGTGAACGGAATTTTTTTATAAAATGAGGTGAATAAACCGCCTGCATGCACCCATACGCTCGTCGTTATCGGGATTTTAAATCCCGGATATCGAATCTGCAGCGAATAAATATTTCTACTCTTGTCTTGTTCCGCAATAATAGAATAGGTGCCCATGTCATCGTACACAAAACGATAATAGGTCTTTAAGACTATCCTCAGCGTATCTGCTACGGTGTTGCCATCCTTTCCGGTAAACTCAATAAAACGTTCGGAGTTTTCCCAGATACCGGTAAGCGACTGAGCAGGGCAGGGGAGCGATAAAATGAGAAATAAAAATAAACTGATGCAAAAATGTTTAAGTTTAATATGTTTCACAACGGGCTTAGTATATCATATAATGTCCAGCTTGTTTAGTCAGTGTATTCAAATTCTTAATTATGAATTAAAAAACGCTTGATGCGTTTGCCGTGCATAACTCCGGTTATCCTATAGACATAACCGCGGTTATATAGTATATATTTTAGCAAAAGCGAATAAAGTTGCTGTACCAGATACGACAATTAAGGGACTGTAATTGTGAAAATTAAAAGTATGGCGTTTGTTCTTGTGCTGCTTGTGCTGAGCCTTTATACGATATCTTGTACAAAGGAAGAACACTTGTATGCCTCAAATGGAACGTACGATATTGCCGATATCAATATAGATACGGTGTACTCTTTAAAGGGAGCTTGGGGATATGCGGAAAAAGAGTTTGTTTCCCCTTCGCTGCCGATCGAAAAATATACACGGTTTGAATCTATCGAAGCGGGATGGACAACGTACACATCACCGCAACCGGTACAAGGATATGCTTCGTATGCAATAAAAATCCGCGGCTTTGAACCGGAAAAAGTCTATGCACTCCATTTTACACGGACTTCTTCAGCTTTTACGGTATTCATAAATGGTAAACAATTCTATACGTCAGGAACACCCGGAAGGAATTTTGAAGAAGAAATTTTCGATTGGAACGCCAATACGGTGATCTTACCGCTTAGGGATGAAACTGAAGCGACTATTGTTATTCATTTATCCAACTTTCATGATAGAAATCCGGGGGTGGAAACACCGTTCTTGTTCGGGCTTTATACAACGCTCCAATCTAAAAAAGCAATAGATAAGCTTATCTCCTCCTGTATTTTTTCCGTTTTGCTCAGTATGGCAACTTTTTTTGTATCCTTATTTTTATTTTACCGTAAAGAAACAAGTGCAAGAGTATTCGGATTACTGTGTTACAGTTTTGCAATACGCACCATTTGTTATAACGATTTTTTATTAAAAGATTTTTTTCCAAATATATCGCCAATTCTTATGTTTAGACTTGGGTATTTCACATTCCCATTGTGCGCTATGTTTACATTCTTTTTTATCATTAACTTGTTTGTAAGAAAAACTTCAAATATCTTTTATATTTTAATTATACCGGCAGTTCTTTACTGTTTGCTAACATTAGTTGCTCCTATGCATATTTTTGTCGATATGTTAGTGATAGCGCAGCTTTATATACTGTTCCTTGCTATTATTGCATGCATTATTGTTATATATGCGCTTATACGAAAAGACCCCTTTGCTTTACTATTCTTGATTTCATTGTTACTCTTTATCGGTGCGGCAATATTCGACGGCTTAATTTCCAATGGTATTATCAATAATGTTCCGTTTATTTCTCATTTTGCAATATTGCTATTATTAGTTCCGATGGCATTTATTGTCATTCGACATTTTTCCGCAGCTTTTAAAACACAAGAACAAATAATCGCCGGTATTGAAAAAACCAATACCTCTTTTAAAAGATTTTTTCCTAATGAGTTTTTGCAATTTTTACGTAAAGCAAATATAACCGATATTTCACTTGGTGATAACACGTATGAAAATATGTTCGTTTCTTTTATTCACCTCGGTATAAAAACCGAATTGGAATCCAATATCGAACGTGAAGAATTACTCGCCTTATATAATACCGTTGTTAAAACGGCGAATCCTCTGGTGCGAAAATACGATGGATTTATCGACAAGTATTTAACGGAAGGTTTGATGGTATTGTTCTATGGCACGGCGGAAAAAGCGGTGAATTGTATTATCGATATAGTGCAGCTTATTAAAGAATTTAATTTGCATAGACAAGAACATGATTTACCGGCTATTCATGTTTCATCCGGTATTCATTACGGAAGATTATTGATGGGGACAATCGGGGAGCCGGAACGGATGGATACGACGGTTATTTCCGATGTTGTCAATATTTCTTCCCGTATGCACAGCTATGCGACCGAGAAGAGTGTTAAAATAATTATTAGTGAAGCAGTACGAGAACAGCTTCCTGAAAGCTACTGGAGAACACATACCTGCTTCTATCACGGCAAAATACAATTTCACGGTAAGAAACATTTAACAAATGTTTACGAGGTTGATTCACTATGAAAAAGATAATTCTAGGGGCGCTCCCGTTTATTTGTATGTTTCTTATAATAACATTTATTTCTAAAGCAAAACCGACACAGCATTTGCGTGAGCACTCCATAACAATACAAAACGGTTTATTAACGCTGCCGGTTCATAATGACTCCGATGTATTTAACATTAAAGGGAACTGGCATTTTACGCCTAATCAATTTTATTGTTTTAATAATAGTGCACAACCGCAATATGCCCCTTTGCCGGGGAAATTAAGTGATTCTCCTTTGCACAGCGCTTATGGGTATGCTTCTTATGGGCTGCATATTGCCGGTTTAGATCCTGAGAAAATATATGCGTTACGGACAGGCTATATTCTGTCAAGCAGTACTATTGTTATTAATGGATTGGATAGGGCAGGGCAGGGGCAACCCGGAGTATCGGAAAAGACCGAACGTCCCGGAAAAACAATCTGTATTGCGACTTTTAAACCTTTAAAAAATGGCACAGCTGATATTATTATCAATATTTCAAATTTTCATAATCGATATGGAGGAAGCGATCAGCAAATCCTTCTCGGATCGGCTGAAAAGCTGAACGGACTATTTGTGTTTGATCTACTGTTTTATAATTTCTCCTGTATTGTGCTTTTTGTATTCGGTATGTTTTTTCTTGCACTCTATTTAAACTATCAAAAAATTTCGTATATACTATGGTTTGCTTTTACCGCTTTAACAATAAGCACTCGTATTGCCGTTTTTTATCCGCATATTCTTGTACAAGTTTGGCCGTCAATATCCTGGAAATTATATTTTATTTTAAGATATGCATCCATTCCGTTATCCGTATTATTTTTCACCGCCTTTATTAAGAAAGTATTTGACAAGCAATATAAGATATTTTATTGGGGAATTATCAGCATTTGTATAGTAATACTCATCTTTATTTGTATTGCCTCAACGTCATTGGTGTCTTACTATTTAGCCGCTCAGCAAACAATTATTATTATCGCAGCCATATATAATGCCGCTATCATTATACATGCATGTATTAAAAGGAAACAGTATGCGATATGGGGTGCCGTCATAGGGGCCATTCTGGCAAGTTTTGCGATTCATGATACCTTAGTAAGTCAATGGATCATTCACGGCAAATTCCTTTTACAGGAAGGCGCGGTGATAGCAATTATCATTGCCGTCATTATGAGCATTGACAGCTATACTTCGTCAATCTATCGGATTGAATGGTTGGTTAGAGAACAAAGAAAGATACAATCTGCATTACGGCGCTTTTTTCCGAATCAGCTTCTTCTTTACCTTCAAAAAAACAGCATTACCGAAATAAATACGGGCGATGCTTCCGAATTAACGATGACCGTTCTTTCAATTGACATCAGATCTTTTACCGGTATGGCGGAGCAACTTGAACCTGATGAAGTATTTATATTACTGAATAAATATTTTGCATTAGTCGCCCCGATAATCCGGAAACACGGCGGTGTCATTATGAAATTTCTAGGAGACGGATTTACAGCACTCTTTGCCGAAAATCCGGATGCAGCTGTTTCGTGCGGTATTGAAATTCAGAAAAAATTGCAAGAAAAAGAAATTCACGTAAGAGATATGCCGCCTATAAGAGTAGGAATTGGAATTGATACCGGCAAGATTTTATTAGGTGTTATCGGAAATGATGAGCGTTTAGACAGTATTGTTATTTCAAATACCTACTCCTCAGCAGAAAAATTACAAACAGCCACAAAGGTTTATTCCAATACCATTATTATTTCCGACTCAATTCGCAACTCACTCATGCATCCTGAAAATTTTCATATACGCCGTATTCAAGAAACAATAACGATCGGTGAAACGGTACAAACGGCTTTCTATGAAGTCTATGATTGTGATGCACCGGACGTGCAAACTAAAAAGCAAAAAACAGCCTCGTATATAGAAACAGCATTGAAAAAACTCCAAGAAAGAAGTTATGCCAATGCTCAAACATATATTGCAAAATCATTGGAAATATTTCCTGATGATCCGTTAGCACTGCATTATCAAAAACTGATACGGGAGATCATCTACAATCTCTAAATGCATTAAGTCATAATCAAAGCTCAAAACAACATCTTAGTAGACAGAACGCTCATTATTAATAGGCATATTTAAACATTATATCACGTTTTATACCGGTTTGTCTAGTAGTAGTTGTTCAATTGCATCGATACTGCTATCGGGAGTTGAAGCGCCGGCAGCGAGGCCGATTGTTCGATACCGATAAATCTCCTGCGGAATATCGCATGAGGATTCGGCGAGCCATGCAGGTTTACCGCTATCGAGTGCTGTTTGCAAAAGACGGCGCGTATTGGCCGAATTGCTGCCGCCGATAACGAGTATCGCATCGACTTCTTTGGCGAGCTCCAGCAGCGCCTCCTGCCGTTCGTCGGTCGCAGGACAAATGGTTTCCAGAACGGTAAGATCGGGAATTTTTTTGCGGAGGATTTCGGCAATCGCGCGGTATTCTTCCCGCGTAATCGTTGTTTGAGCGATGAGAATGGTAGGCGCTCCGTCGTACTGCAGTGCTTTCGCTTCCACAGCCGTTTGCACGGTAATGCATTGTCCGTTTGGAACCGACAAGACATATCCTTTTATCCCGATCAATTCTCCGTGATTTTTATCTCCGGCAAGGATAACCGTATAACCTTTTCGGGAATATTGCGCAGCCCGAAACTGACTTGCAATAACCCGTGGGCAGGTCGCATCGATAATAATCGCACCACAGTCTACAAGCTCTTGCCGTTTTTGCGGAGCAATACCGTGCGCTCTAATAATAATCGGCGATTGAGGTGTTATTTGCGGTTTGAGCTCCTCATCGGGGTTTACGATATGTACCCCCTTTTCTTCTAAAAATCGCATGGTTACCGGATTATGAATGAGCGGGCCATACGTATAAACGGTTTTATCTGGGTAATCGTTAAGCGCACGATATACCGCCTCCACCGCCTTCCGCACTCCCATACAGTAGCCGAGCACTTTTGCACGCTTTACCTGATGAACTTGCCCTTGCCGACCAATAAGATCGGGAGCAGTATCGTGGGACGCGCTGTCCATATCTTCTTCTCCCTAATTAAAATCTTTGATAATTTCTTTCACAGCTAAAATAAGCTGTTCCAGATCACTCTTTTCCGTACTATGACCGATGGAAATCCGTATGGCATTTTGGGCAATATCGGGACTGACGGAAATTGCTGCAAGTATCGGGCGGACTTTTTTCTTTGAGGAGCAGGCAGAACCGGCTGAAACAAAGATACCGCGATCTGAAAGACAGCGCGTCATAATTTCTGCCGGAACATGTTTAAAACTGACCTGTATAATCCACGGAGAAAATACATAAGAAGTTTTTTGGGAGGCGGACGCATGTGAAGCTGGTGCCGAAAGTTGGGTAGGTATTCTTACGGCGGGTATAATCGAGCATTCCGGTATCTGGCGGAGCGCTTCGATGAGGAAGTTTGACAACTCCCCTACCCGCTCAAATTTTTGCTGAAACCCCGTATATGTTTTTTCGAGACAGCGGGCAAGCGCACAAGCTCCCGCAAGGTTTTCCGTTCCGGGCCTGATATTGCGTTCCTGTGCACCGCCGCGGATACCGGAGCTAAAGGGGCGTTTTAAGTATAAAAGACCGATACCGCGCGGTCCACCGATTTTATGTGCGCTCATCGAAGCGGAATGTACATCGGCAAGTCCGAGATCCGCTATCGGTAATTTCCCTATCGATTGTACCATATCAACGTGAAAATGCACCGGCCGTTTCCCGGCGGTATGTGCTTTTAAAGCTTCTGCAATATCCCTGACAGGCTGAACGGAGCCGATCTCATTGTTCACCCCCATAATAGCAACCAGCACGGTATCTTCCCGCAGGGTACGCAGCACTGCATCAGGGGTAATGCAGCCGCTTTTATCGGAAGGGGCGGTTAAAACCGTCCAACCGCAGTGCTCCAACACGGCTGCCTGTTCCCGTACCGACGGGTGTTCGATAGCGCTGATAACAAGGCTCCCTGTTGCAGGACGGGTTAATAACGAAAGGAGAACAAGACTATTCGATTCGGAAGCGCCGGAGGTAAAATAGAGCATTTCGGCAGGAACACTGAGCACTGCGGCGCAGCGGCTGCGGGCTTTTTCCAGCATATCCCGCGCCTCTTTTCCGAACCCGTGCTGCGCAGAAGGATTTGCAAATACTGCCGTCGCTTCCCGATAAGCGGCTTCAATCTCATCAGCGTAAGGAATTGCCGATGCAGCCCAATCCAAATAAATCATCGCAATACCTCTTGTAGTATAGAAGTGTCGACTTCGCGTATTAGGGTTTTGAGAATATTCTCTTGAAGGATAAGCCGGATTTTTCCGCTCCGATTCTTTTTATCCTTTTTCATACGTGCAATAATTGCATCTGCAAAAGAATTTGTATCATGGTGTATGCTAAAGTAGACAGATGTTGTACACCAATCGTAACGATTGAGAATAGCTGTGAAGGAGTCTGCATGCTCTTTATCGGTAAGCTGCAATCGGAGTCCGACAGCTAAGGCGCGAGACATTCCCCACGCAACGGCATCGCCATGTGATACGGAAAAATGGGTTAAGCTTTCAAGTGCATGGGCAAAGGTATGGCCGAAATTCAAGAATGCACGCTCACCTTGTTCGGTAAAGTCTCGTTCGACAACCCGAGCCTTAGCTTCCGCAGCACGGCATATCATTGTAGAGATACAGGCCTCATCCCTGCCGATAATTTTATCATAATGGTTTAGGAACATCCGGTATAATTCCGAATCGTAAAGCGCTCCCGTTTTCAGTATTTCAGCAAGTCCTGAACGGTATTCGGTTTCGGGCAAAGAACGAATAACCGGAAAACAGAGGATAATCGACGATGCTGCGTAAAATGTGCCGATGAGGTTTTTATAACCGGAAAGATTGATAGCTGTTTTACCGCCGATACTTGCGTCAGCCATTGCGAGTACGGTTGTCGGTACAAGGATGCAGTGTACGCCGCGCATATAGAGCGAAGCGGCGAGAGCTGTTATATCGCAGACAACGCCGCCGCCGAATGCAACAAAACAAGCTTGGCGGTCAAGTTCATATTCGGCCGCTTTTTCGCCAATGATGGCAAGGGTTCTTAAGTTTTTTGATTCATCCCCCGCCGGTAATACTACCAGCGGCACCTTGTCGGAAAAATTTTCAGCTTGCCGTAAAAGCGGGAGCGTATGTTCATCGCATACATATAATGCGTCTACTCTTCCATGCTCTTCCGGAAATTTCGGAAGCCTGATGGTGTCCGAATACCATACATATGTACTTCCTTGAGGTGTAGAAAATGAAAACGATTGCGGTAATTGTATCATCTATTGATAACCTCAAAATGATTAAAATTGCACATTTTAATCGGAATTCAAGGCTGCTGGAGCTGTTATCCGTGAAGTTTTTCTATTTTTTATCTTTAAAAAGAGGAGTTTCTCCGTTTCATAATTGGGGTTTAAATCCGTTCGCCAATAGAAAAACATTCGAATACCGCATATCAGCTGTCCGGCAGTTTCTGAGGCTCTTTTACAGACACCGTAAATGGGAATCACAATAAGTCCCGGCACTTCATTTGCTTCCGTTGTAAACTGTATTTTTCCTTCAGGATCTTCAATCTGTATCCATGAAACTTTATTGAATACATCGGTAGTAATACTCCGCTCTTTTTTTTGATTTTCTTCGCAATCGTACAGCGATAAAGAGGGAGCAATCGAATGGGTTTCTTCTAACGCAATATCAATTTCAACGACAAAATACGCGGAAAGATTAAAAGGACTGTCGTTCTTTAAAATGTATTGAACCTGTGTTCCCTCGGAAAAAAATGTATATTGTTTACGAAGAGAGACTGACTGCTCGATACCGGTATCGAATAACCCGGATGTAGATAATTTCAGTTCCGATCGAATAGTGTTAATTTCGGTTTCTTGATACGTATTATCGGAAAACACAGCGGTCAGCGCATCGGTTTGACCTTTCTTGAGGCGCTGCAAAGCAGTTTCCGATAAAAGATAGTCAATAAACATACCGGAATGTTCAAACGGCATATCGGAATAGTTTTTATAAGCGGAAAATACATCGCATTCAAAAATTTTTCCACCGCGATGATGCACATACATATTTAATGGGGAACGCTGGGACAAAACTTCCTTAAAACCGTCCATATCTATATCGTATCGGGTAAGCCCTTCGGTAAATATGCCCGGCAGTCGCGTTTGTTTTTCGGCAATTAGCAGTTTTTTGTAGGCAATACGACGCAATTCATTATGATATTCGGAAATACAAGCTTCAAGTGCAAAAAGCTCGAAATTTTGGGCTTTCCAGAGTTCCTGTAATGCGTATTTTTTACGAGCTTTATCTCCTTTCATACCATTCGCCAGCATGTTTACATACATCATTTTAGAATAAATTTTAAAAGCATCAAGATGTAATGTAACAGCTCGTTTTGTTGCATGTCCCGTTGGGGCATCACAGAGAATTGTATTCGGAGCAATATATAGAGGCGGATGAGGCTGCCGGTGCTTCATCAATTCAGCTGTATGAGTCAACCGTATTGTCGAATCCGGCTGATTACATATATCGATAAAAGAAGAAAACCAATTAGATCCGTCTTTATTTTTTTCAAGGCATTTTATATACGTTTTAATCGGTAAAAAAAGGAGATACATGGCTTCTTCTGCGACAGGAGCGACAGCCGTCAATTTTTCGTAAAATTCCTGCGGTGTGCGGGTTGCGAAATCAGGATCATCAGGAATATACGGGAATACCGTAATCGTTTTTCCTTTATCTTCAACAATCGCGGGAGAAAGAAACATATTTTGACTATTTTGCTCTCTATCTATAGGAAATAAACGATAATCAAGAAGACAGTATTCCATACCGCACCGAATAAGCGGAGTAATTAACGATGGCGTCCATGCAGAGGATGTTAAAAGGAGCCCTCGTGGACGTTTTTCAAAATGGGTACGGATAGCAGCGGTCATCATTTCAATTTGTCCGATGACATCGGACGCAGGTAACAACGATAAATATGGCTGGTAATATCCCCCGCTTAAGAGTTCAATTTGCTTACGGGAAAGCATATTATTTAATAGTATGGAATACGCTTGACGCTTCCCTTTTTGCCACTCTAAAAAGCTGCCTGCTGCAAAAATCGTCAAAGGGAGCTTTTCCTCTGCCTGAATACCGGAAAAAAAAGCTTTATATAACGATGCATTATCATTTTTATCAATCTGCTGCAAATAGGAGATGGAAAGCTGTACGCAAAAGCATAAATGCACATTTTTTTTTGAGGTATTCACGGGATATCCTTATCAAACTTCTGTTCATTGTATACTATTTTCGTCGATTATGGAAGTATGAAATCATTCATAATTTTAAACTCACAGTTCGGCGCAGATATGAGGAGAAGTTAGGCAAAAAAAGTACCGCAGGCGTATCTTTGATACGTTGAGGACACTTTTTTGCTGTACGACAAAGTAGATGCGCCGCATATTTTTCAAAAGATCATTTCCGTAAGCCTTTTGAAAATAGACGGTGCAGATACGAGGAGTTAGGCAAAAAAGTACCGCAGGCCGTATCTTTGATACGTTGAGGACACTTTTTTGCTGTACGACAAAGTAGATGCGCC
>CAUPUT010000032.1:0-11310 GCA_963514615.1 uncultured Treponema sp. | reverse complement strand
TTTCTGATAGCAATGCCCATTCTTCAGGCGGAAAAATCCATAGACAGCGGTCAATTCCTCGGGTAATCACAATTTGAGAACCCGGAAGTAAACAGCGCAATTTTGCAGGAAACATAATACGTCCCTTTTCATCAAGCGTATTATTATACTCTCCCGAAAATGCACTTTTTTCCACTTTTGCCTACTTTCCCCCACTTTTCCCCATTTGCTTTCATTTTACCGGTAATATGATAAATGTCAATGCTTTTTTGCCGATATTTTGGGGTAAA
Source organism: uncultured Treponema sp. (assembly GCA_963514615.1). Classification (GTDB taxonomy): domain Bacteria; phylum Spirochaetota; class Spirochaetia; order Treponematales; family Treponemataceae; genus Treponema. Next base: position 11,041 of record CAUPUT010000032.1, on the reverse strand, counting down.
CGCATCGGATATTTTTTTTATATCCTTTCGGAAAAATTGAGACTATTCGACCGGAACTGCCAATCTGCCTGTTGCTTTTACCCTATCAACGACATTCCTCCGGTAAATATTGCGATTTCTTTTTTTTTTTATTATAATAGGCGGTCAAAAAATTAAGGAACTACCGGTTAATCGGAATGCGAATCGATTGGCGTGTCCTTAACGTATCTTGTTGAATATAAAGGAATTGTTTATGTCTGCTAAGGAAATACCGATTGAAGAAATTGCGCTGCAAATTGTCCTTTCCGTTGGAATTATCGTTATCGTTGCAAAGTATCTTGGCCTTCTTGTTAAAAAAATCGGCTTTCCGCAAGTTGCCGGAGAGATCGTTGCGGGGCTTGTATTACGTTACCTGCCTTTTTTTCGTAATTTCGGTGGAGTTGAAGCCAATATTATCTATGCCGCAACCAATCAATTTATCGAATATATGGCCGAAATCGGTGTTATTTTAATTATGTTCTCCGCAGGGCTGGGTACAAACTTAAAGTCGCTTGTTAAATCCGGTATAAAATCAACCGTGATAGCCGCATGCGGTGTTATCGTGCCGTTGGCTTTAGGTATGATTATGGCGTTAGGGTTCTGGGGTTTTGACGGTTTGGGGACGCCCGTATTTTATCAGGCGCTGTTTATCGGGACTATCTTAACGGCAACCTCGGTCAGTATTACCGTTGTTGCATTGAAAGAATTGGGAAAGATAAATTCGGAACTCGGGCAAACGATAGTTAGTGCGGCCATTATCGACGATGTGTTCGGTATTATCGTATTAACGATTGTGCTTGGTGCAAGCTCCGGTAAGGGTGACTATCTCGGTCTTATGATAAAAACAGGGGCATTCTTTGCCGCTTCGTTAGTGGTTGGCTATCTGATTTACCGTATCTTTAAATGGTATGATAACCGGCATCCGCATACTCACCGTATTTCGATTTACGGGTTGGGAGTTGCCTTGATCTTTGCTTATTGTACCGAGCGTTTTTTCGGGATCGCCGATATTACCGGCGCGTATGTTGCAGGAGTTGTATTTTGTAACTTGCATGATGCCTCTTATATGGAACAAAAAATAGATACCAATTCGTATATGTTTTTTAGTCCTCTCTTTTTTACTGCCATCGGACTTAAAACGGACTTAAGCGGCTTGAATATGAGTTTAATCTGGTTTTCGATAGCCTTTGTGCTTGTCGGTTGTTTGTCAAAGATAATCGGCTGCGGCGGTTCAGCATTGGCTTTGGGCTTTAAACGGCGGGAATCGCTCCAGATAGGGCTGGGGATGATGGTGCGCGGCGAGGTCGCCCTCATCGTGGCTCAAAAAGGGCTCGCCGTCGGTATGGTTAAGGCCGAATATTTTGCACCGGTCATTTTGCTTATTATTGTTTCTTCTATGATAGTGCCTATTTTACTTGGAAAAGCATTTTCAGAAAAGTAGTTGCCTTTCTGTGCGAAATTTTGAATCAACAACCCCGACGCGAGTGTCGGGGTATTAAACCGCACGAATAAAATTTCGCATATTTTTTGCAGACGGTGCACAAAACATCACTGTACTGACAGGATGTCCATGGTTCCACGCAGTATCGAGGGGCTTTCTAAAAACTGAAAGCCTATCGGCTTTTCCTGTAAGAAAATGATTTGTCATATCCGCAAAGCGGATTGCGTAATAGTTTTTGGACAGCTTTCTTAAGCTTTAGATGCGATGTTTAAAATTAAGTCGTTGCTGTATAAAGACTTAATTTTAAACTTGTCGGGGTTGTTCCGAAAGTAACCAACTTTTGGGACATCCCCTCGAAGCTAAAAAATGAACACGGATGTACATTTTTTAGCCAAAACTTCCTGGACATCCCCGATGCCATCCTTGGCAGTTCTGATCGAATAGTCTTAATTTTTTTCCGCGGGGGTGTTAAACAACCGACCTGATGTGTTTACCTTGACTCCATGGTGTAATGCCGTTTGACAATAAGGCGTTGTTTGTTATATTCTATATGACAATATGTTTGTATCGGTAATGATAGATCCGGGTGGAGAGGAATCCGCCGCACATCTTTCTGAATTATTAACTTTTCATGGCTTTGAACGAATGCAGCGGGTATGTTGGGAATCCGTTACGGTTAATGAAAAACAATTGATTTCTCTTAAACGCGAAATTGATCGGGTAACCGATTACTATGATGTTGTGCGGATATATCAGTATCCTGTCGAAGGTGTATTGGCGATTTCCACACTTGCTAAAAAAAAGTGGCGGAAACTCTTAATTCGGCCGCCTAAGGGCAGCTAAAAAGTTCTTATAGACATATCGGGGGGAATGATGTTATTGGAAGAGTATAAACCGCAGATTGCAGCGCTTAAAACAGATATCGATGAAATTTGGAGGCGCCTTTGACTCCGAAGCGGTAAAAAAACGGATTGCAGAAAAAGAAGCTGTCGCAGGGGATGAAGGCTTTTGGAATGATCCTAAAAAAGCGGAAAAACTCTTGTCTGAGATTAAAAAGCTAAAAAACCGTATCGAGCCGTGGGAAGCGCTGATTGCCGATATAGAGGATATTCAAACGCTCTATGAATTGACCCAAGAAGCCGGTGATGCGGATAATGCAGATTCCGTTCAAGAAATCGATACGTCACTCAAAGATCTTCGAGACCGATTTGAAAAACTCAATACACTCGCGCTTCTTTCAGACGAGGTTGACGGAAATGACGCTTTTTTGACGGTGCATGCGGGAGCCGGCGGTACCGAAGCCTGTGATTGGGCGCGCATGCTTGCCCGTATGTATCTCCGCTGGGCGGAGCGCCGCGGTTTTTCCGTTGAAACGCTCGACGAATTGGAAGCCGATGAAGGTTTAAAATCCATCACGTTACAGGTAAGCGGCGATTATGCCTACGGTTTTTTAAAGTCGGAAACAGGTGTACATCGGCTTATCCGGATAAGCCCGTTTGATGCGAACGCTCGCAGGCATACTTCTTTTTCTTCCGTCTATGTATTTCCCGTGCTGGACGACACTATCGAGGTGAATATCAGGCCGGAGGATTTACGAGTCGATACATATCGTGCAGGCGGAGCAGGCGGACAGCATGTCAATAAAACCGACTCTGCGGTACGGTTGACGCACCTGCCCACCGGTATTGTCGTAGCATGCCAAAACGAGCGCAGTCAAATTTCCAACCGAGCGACTGCTATGAGTATGCTGAAAGCGCGGCTCTATGAATACTATCGCAATGAAAAAGAAAAAGAGAATGCGAAATTCGCCGCCGAAAAAAAAGGTATTTCTTGGGGAAATCAAATCAGATCGTATATCTTTCAGCCTTATACCATGGTAAAAGATCATCGTACAAAACATGAAACGGGCAATATCCAAGCTGTTATGGATGGCGATATAGACGGTTTTATCGAAGACTTTTTGAAAAAACAATGGGCAAACCAGCTGATGGAGGAGGACAGCTCGGAATGAAGATGAAACGGCTCTGTACCGCGTTGATAGCGATTGCTGTTGCGCTGTGCATCTCCGCTCAAACAAAGGAGGAAGTACCCGTATGGTCGATTACGGCGGCAAAATTCACGCTTACGGATGTACCTGAACTGTATGCCTCATATTCGACGGCATTGCCTGCGATGCTAAATCTTTTTTGTTCCATACCTGCAAACAGGTTAGTAACTCCTGAGGAAAAAAAGGCACGGCGGCTGCCGGATTATACTTCAAAAAAACTTACGCTTATCCGCGAGCGGGCATTGTTAATTGCAGAACGGGATTCACTGTATCTTGCGGTTATTTCAAAAAAAGAGAAGATAAAGCAGACGGCTGCACTTAATAAAAAAATCACGGCGAAGGAAAACGATATTAAAAAAGCACAAAAGAAAATCGATGAAGTTTTGAATGATACTTCTTTTACCGCCGAGACGCTCCCTGTTACGGTATGGAAGGACGGGCAACAGGTGTTTGACTTGCCGGAGTATGTGAACATTCCGCAAGCGCTTAAAGCCGAGCATATCTCTGCGGTTATTAATGGTTCGATACAAGATTTGGCGGGCTATATGTACGTATCGATTGTGGTAACCACCGGTTTGTCGGGTATGCCCGAGTATCGGTTTAGTGAGGCAGGATCGTATCAGTCGATCGAAGCGATTGCCCGGTCATTAGCCTCACAAATTATGACGGCAATAAAAAACACTCAGCCGGCACGAGTGTTGATTACTGTCGAACCGGAAAATGCGGAAGTATATTTGGATAGCGAACGACTGCAAGTTGGAGAAAAACCTACCTATGTATATGAAGGGAGCCATCGTCTTGAAGCAATTGCTTCAGGGTACGACTCAGCCGGTAAAACTATCGAAGCTCAAGCAGGGAAAGATTATCTGCTTAAAATAAAGCTGAAAAAAGAAGCACTCATTTCTGTCGGTTTTCGTTTTACAAAACCTGTTGCAGACGTGTTTTTGCACACGCAATATTTTTCGGGTATGCCGTTTGAAGCCGACATACCGGCGGAGAAAACTACTGTCGTGAGTTTTTCGTATGGAGATGTAAAAACGTATGTCGTACTCCGGCCTCAGAATTTTATGAGGCAAGGGTTGACAAAATATCAGCTCCAGGCTTCGCTTAATCGAGAAAATACAAAGGCACGGATCGACCGGAGGCGGAATATTTTATATTGGTCTTTGGGAGCTTTTTATGTATCACTCCCTATTTTTATGATTTTACAGGGAGTAACAGCGGATATGGCTTCCGCAATTATGGATTATAGGATAGAAGTTGATGAAAGCGTAAAGGAAAAATACAATGCGCTTTTTATCAGCACTGCGGTTATGCAAGGACTCACAATCGGTTTGGGTATTAATTATGCGGTACAGCTTGGGTTGTATCTGCATGCTGCCGATCAGAGTATCCCGAAAGAAGCGCGTAAGTTATAACGGATGGGAACCTCTAAAAACTCGGTTAGCTTTTAGAGGTTCCCGGATATACTGGAGAGAAAACATGGCGAAGAGAAGTTTTTCCGAAGGCTTAAAGAAACTGTTCGGCATTCATTCCAAATTGGATGATTCTTTTTTTGAGAGTGTTACCGATACATTGGTGGAAGGTGATATCGGTGCTCAATTTGCATTTGAGATTGAAGATCGGCTTCGTGACGAATGTAAAAAGAGGAAGATTGAACAGCAAGAACAAGTGCTGCAGGTTTTATACGATATTTTGCTTCCCTTTTTGCCATGCGCTTCTTTTATGCCGGAGAAGGATAAAACTTCCGTGTATTTATTGTTGGGGGTAAACGGGGTAGGGAAGACGACTACGGCGGCAAAGCTCACTGAGTATTATAAGCCTCGCTTTGAAGCACCGATCATACTTGCCGCTGCGGATACCTTTCGGGCTGCCGCGATTGAGCAGCTTGAATATCACGGCAAACAGCTTGATGTACGGGTTATTGCGCATCAGTACGGCGGGGATCCGGGAGCGGTTATCTTTGATGCGGCACAGGCGGTGCGGGCGCAAGGAGGTGGGCTTGTCATCGCCGATACCGCCGGACGGCTCCATAATAAGGAAAACCTTGTGCGGGAGCTGCAAAAGATCAATAGAATTGCCGAATCCAAAACCGATGAGGGATGTTATAAAAAAATACTTGTACTCGATGTAACGGCAGGGCAAAGCGGTTTCAGGCAAGCTGAGGTATTCCACGAAGCAGTCGGTGTTGATGCCGTCATCCTTACAAAATACGATTCGACCGCTAAGGGTGGTATTGCGCTCAGTGTAGGACGACAGCTGAACTTACCGGTCATTTTTACCGGTACCGGAGAACAATACGGGGACTTTGCCCCATTCAACGCCGATACCTATCTACGGGAATTTCTCGGTATGCCGGTATGAAACGCCTCGCTTTGTGCTGTCTCCTTTTAACGATTGGCTTACTCTGCCGTTTGTCACTCGTCGCTGCCGGAAAGGCGGAAACAACGGATACGGTGCATACTTCTCAAGATGGAAATGCCGCCGACAGTGCTCGAATGAAGAAGATTCCGGCAGGTGAGTTTTCTACGGAGACTGCAAAAAGCGGCGAAACTTCTTCGTCAGTCGGAGAAGGCGTGAAAGAATCCGGAAACGATAACCCCGTCTCGCCGTCCGATGAGGCGGAAAAAGAAGTTTCTGCGGAAGATTCAAAGAGCGGCACAACGAATAGCGGAACTACATCACCGGCAGCCGGTACGGACGAGAAAAAGGCCGGAAGCGATGAACCTGTCGATGTAACTTTTGCCTCTATTCACAGCAAGGGACTAACCGTTGCGGACGGAAATAAATGGTACTACGAAACTTTTGATCGGCAGGGGCGCTCCTCTTTTGCCGTGCTTTACGAAGACGGCACTGCGATTGAGAAAACAGTATGGACATATAAGAATTCCTCTCGCTATCCTACGCAAAAAAAAATACTCCGCGCAGGGGAGTCGAAAATCTTCCGCTTTGATGAAGATGGGCGGGAGCTAAGCATCGAACGGTACGAGGGAAAGACGTTGGTATTCAAGACAGAAAACGTATATAACCATGTCGGCAAGTTGATAGAACAGACGATTACCGCACTTAAAAATACCGATCGGTCGGTATGGGAATTCGTCGGTGATAAGGCTGTCACTCAAACCAAATATCGGAACGGGAAAAAAATCGCCTTTATCGAGCTGCACAGTACACCTCATATTGTACACTTGTATGTCGATGACAAAGAAGTATATGTAGGAGAGGAACAGTGAAACATACCGACCTCGCATGGATTTTGTTCGTATTGCGGCGCTTTAATGCCGCGGATACCAAGGGACGGTCGGCGATTACCGGGATTCTTTCCGTACTCGGTATCGCGTTCGGGGTTACGGTCTTGATTGTGATCCTCGCGGTGATGAACGGTTTTCAGCGCAGCTTTATCGATACCATTTTACAGGTAAGCTCGGCACACGTGCAGCTGTACGGTTCCGAAGCGGCGCTTGAAAAGGCTCGAGCGGCAGGCGGCTTCCAATCTTTTTATATATTTTCGGAAACACAAACGGTAATGCAGGGTAACTACGGTAGGCAGCAGCCCGCCATACTCCGCTCCGTGCCCGAAACAATCTTAAGCGATGATCGCGGCTTTGCAGGCGCTGTAACGATGATGGAAGGCTGTTTTGACCTTAGTGCACCTCATTCCGTTGTGCTTGGGTATGAGCTTGCCCGTATGCTTTCTGTTTCCGCCGGAGACAGCATTTCGCTCCTCGCGCTTTCGGGCAGCGCAGATACCGATATTTTTCCTGAGGATGCGGAATGTACGATTGCCGGTTTAATGAAGACCGGCTACTACGCGATTGACGCAGGTTTTGCTTTTATGTCAACGGAGACCGGTGAACTGCTTTGCGGTAAACAACAGGATCTGTCCGCCGCAATCAAATTGCAAAACCCTGAGGCCGACGGGGTTTATATCGCCCGCGTTTCTGCAGCCATACCCGAACTGAAAGCCGAATCGTGGCGTACCTATAATCAGGCGTTTTTCGGTGCCCTTCGCATCGAAAAAAATACGATGTTTATGCTTGTGTTTTTAATCTTTGTAGTGGTGACTGTGAATATTTACAACGGAATGCGGCGTTCCATTTATGAACGGCGGGAGGAAATTTCGGTGCTTGCTTCGTTGGGGGCTAAAAAGGAGCATATCCAAGCCCTCTTTATCGCCAACGGTTTTACCATCGGACTGTTGGGCGCTTCCATTGGCTTGCTGTTGGGGCTGTTGCTTTCCGCCGACATCAACAGGGTATTTTTATTGGCTGAATATCTGGTAAATACCGTCATTGAAGCGGCAAATATTTTGTTGGAGCATACGTTTGTTACCGGTTTCAGTATTTTCAGTCCTCAGTATTTTTATATTGATTCGGTACCGGTTCGTATTTTTTTTAACGAAGTATTCTTGATATTTTTGTTCGGAGTTTTTTCCGCAAGCTTTGCCGCTTCAATTGCAGCCCGAAAAATTCTGACCCTTAAACCTGCGGAGGTGCTGCGCTATGAATAAACCGATTTTAGCGCTGAAAGATGTTTCAAAAACCTTTCAGTCGGAGGCGGATTCAATCCGTATTTTGCATAACTTAGATCTTATCATCGAGCGTCCTGCAAAAATTGCCGTAGTAGGGGAGTCCGGTTCCGGGAAGAGCACCTTTTTGAATATTGTCGGCGGTTTGGAACAGGCTGACTCGGGAGAAATTATTGCAGGCGGGTACGAACTGCACCGGCTCAATGAAAGCGGATTAACGGACTATCGCCGATTTTATCTCGGCTTTATCTTTCAGTTTCACTACTTGTTGAAGGATTTTACGGCGCTTGAAAATGTGATGTTGCCTGCGCTTATTGCCGGGATGCCGAAAAAAGAGGTAAAAGAGAAGGCTGCTGCGCTTTTGCAGGATGTCAAGCTGGAAACGAGGCTTCATCACTTTCCTTCTCAACTGTCGGGAGGGGAACGGCAGCGGGCGGCGGTTGCCCGTGCGCTTATAAATGACCCTTTGCTTATTTTGGCCGACGAACCGACCGGCAACCTTGATCCTGCAAATGCGCACGGGGTTCAAGAGCTGCTCTTTTCGATAGCGGATAAACATCATAAAACACTCATCATCGTAACCCATGATCAAGGAATCGCTGCCGATACCGATCTATGCTATCGGCTTGAACAAGGGAAGTTGAATCTCTTATGAATTTTTTATTGGCATGGAAGCTGGCGCTGCGCTATTTGGGACTCAATGCCGGTACGGCAGTTTCTAACGCGCGGAAGAGTTTAATCGGCGCCATCTGGGGTATCGGTATCAGTATTATCCCGTTGGTTATCGTGCTTGTGGTGTCCGACGGTATGATAAAGGGGATTACCTCTCGTATAATTGAACTCGGAAGCGGACACATACAGGTACTCGACCTACGTTCGACGCCGCGCAGTGCACAAACAGCCGTCGACCGGAAGCAGAGTACTCAAATGGTATTCGATTCGATACAGGATAATGCGCAGTCCGTTATCACCGGTTCACGGCGGCAGCAGGAAGGTACCGGTTTGCTCATCGGTAAAACCGGTCGCAGCGGAGGTACGATACGGGCGATAGAAGCAGGCTATTTTACCGAAAATCTTCCTGCGCGGAATCTTTTGACGGTGATAGACGGCAACCTTGAACTGAATGATGCCCGCTCCATTTTGCTCGGAAAAAAGATTGCGGAGAAAACCGGTCTTAAAGTCGGGGATAGCTGCTCGTTGCTTACGCTGTTGCCGCAATATACAGGCAATCAGACGAAGCCTAAGCTTACCCGTTTTAAGGTGGCAGGTATTATCTCTTCCGGCTATCAGGAGCTTGATGCATTGTGGATTTTTATCCCGTTGGAGTCTGCCGATGCAGTGTTGTCGCCGCAGTCTTCGCTGAGCGCCCTTGCGGTCAGCATTGCCGATCCGTTTAATAACACCTTGCTTACGGAGGCAAAAGAGTCAATTCAGCACTTGCTTCCTGCGGGCTTTTCGGTGTATACGTGGCAGGATTTAAACCGCTCTCAATTTTATTCATTTCAAACCTCAAAGAATCTGTTGCTATTTATCATGTTTTTGATTCTGCTTGCGGCATCCGTTAATGTTTCGTCGGCAATGGTTATGCTCATCATGGAGCGGCGGAGGGAAATTGCAATACTTAAAGCAACCGGCGCTCATCCGTTTTTTATCACCCTGTCGTTCTTACTTGCAGGGCTTGTTACGGGAGCGGCAGGACTCTGTATCGGCTTACTCGGTGGTATCCTTGCTTCCTTGCATATCAACGAGCTGTTTGTCTTTTTTGAATACGTGATAAATGCAGTTCAATCCGCTCTGTATTATCTGCTGGGAAGTACCGGCAACCCTGAAACCATCCGCCTGTTGGCGCCCGAATACTATTTGGAGTATATTCCCATCTCTTTGAACATCACTGAGCTGTATATAATCGCTGCAGGGACGCTTGTTCTGTCGGTGATTGTCTGTATAGTGCCTGCCGTGTATGCGGGTAAAGAGAAGCCGTTGGAAAGTATGCGGAAGCTGTAACAGCAGAAATGAGGAAAGAACGAAAAAGTGTGATACACCCCACCCTTCAGGGGTATATAGATAACCGGTTTTCGTTGTTATTTTGAGATACAATATGCGGTATGTTGACTATAAGTCCCATCTGTATTGTAATGAAACTATGGACTGGAAAGAAGCAATAAAGAGATCATTGGGCAAACCATATAAAGTTAAAATGTATCTTATGCAGGAGATAGTTTGGAATTATGGAGCAGGTGTAGCATGTAAAAAAACTTTGTCGCCAAGAAATGAAAAATGGCTTTGGTATGTCAATAATAAAGATGATTATACGTTTAATTTGGATGCGATTAGGGATCCTGATGTGAAATATCCAAATTCTAAAAAAAATGGAAAGCTACGCTGTAATACACTGGGAAAAAATCCTTCGGATGTTTGGCAAATTGCAAAAGTTACATCCGGTTTTAATAGGAGTTCAGAAGAACGGACAAATCATCCTGCTCAATTTCCCTTGGATTTAATTGATAGAATAACATTGGGATTTTCAAATGCAAGTGATATTTTATTAGACAATGGAAAATCGTTCAGTAATTGTTGTGTAATCTCTAACCATTTTGAAGAATCTACATTTTCATACGGACTTTTCATTTTTACCGCTTCTTATTTCGTTAATACATAAATTAAAAAAATCATTGCAAGTTAGATTTAAACCTATAAGTATCTTTTCCAGTGATTGAAGAGAAATATTGCGAATTCCTCTTTCAAAACCTGAAATGTAAGTCCTATCAAGATTTGCATATTCTGCTAATTGTTCTTGGCTTAAATGTCAGTTTTGTCTGTATTTTCTTAGCGCTTCTTGAATAACTTTCGACAACTCCATAGCATATTTCTATAGCTAAATTGACTATAAGTCTACGGAATATAAGTCTCATTTATTTTGATATAGAAAATTATTGCCGGTTTTTTCAATCTGCTTGCACTTTTTTTGCGAATATACTAGGATACGCAAACTTGGGGTGCCGGAACA
>CAUPUT010000031.1:0-11318 GCA_963514615.1 uncultured Treponema sp. | reverse complement strand
TGCATCAGGGCTTATCGAAAAAAGATGCACGCGATCGGGCAATTGAAATGCTCAAGCTGGTCGGTATCCCCGCAGCGGAAAAGCGGGTTGACTGCTATCCGCACCAATTTTCCGGCGGTATGCGGCAGCGCGTTATGATTGCGATGGGATTAAGCTGCGACCCCGAAGTGCTGATTGCCGACGAGCCGACCAGCGCGTTGGACGTTACCATTCAGGCACAGATTTTGGACTTAATCGGAGACTTGAGCGCCCGGCTCGGCACTGCCGTTATCCTGATTACCCACTCGCTCGGATTGGTGGCCGGTATGTGCGACCGCGTATGTGTTATGTATGCGGGGCGTATTGTAGAGCAGGGTGGGGTGGATGAATTGTTTGCAAATCCTGCGCACCCCTATACGCGCGGACTGATTAAATCGGTGCCGCGGATGGATAAGAAAAATACCGGACGTCTGTTCTCTATCAGCGGACAGCCGCCGAATGTTATCGACTTGCCGCCGTGCTGTCCGTTCTATCCGCGCTGCAGTGAAGCGATGCCGCAGTGTAAGACGGAGTATCCCGCTTCATACAGTCTTTCGCCCAGTCACCGCACGAGCTGCTGGCTCTATCAGTCGGGAAACGCTGCCAAGGAATCGGCCGCCGTATCCCAAGGTTCGACACAAGGCGGAGAGGCTGTTCCGGCTGCTTCCGTGTCGAACAATGCGGCAGCTGAAGCTGCGGGAAATAACGAATAGGAGGCGCTGATTATGGAAGAAAAATATAACGAATCGGAAGCATTATTGACCGTCAAGGATTTAAAGATGCATTTTCCGTTTGCGGAAGGCGGCCTCTTTTCTCGTAAGAAAGGCGCTATCCGTGCGGTAGACGGCATCAGTTTTTCGGTCAAAAAGGGTGAAACGCTCGGCCTTGTCGGGGAGTCCGGTTGCGGAAAATCAACCGCAGCCCGCGCCATTGCGCAGTTGTATACGCCGACGTCGGGTTCCGTCCTGTTTAAGGGGATGGAGCTTGCCGGTTGTTCACACCACACGCTGATGCAGGCGCGTAAGGATATGCAGATGGTATTCCAAGATCCGTATGCATCGCTGAACCCGCGTATGACGGCAGGAAATATTATCGCGGAACCGATGCGGATTTTAACGAAGCGCGGCATCCTTTCGTATACTAAAAAAGAAATTGACGACCGTGTCGAAGTGTTAATGGAAAAGGTTGGTCTTTCCCGCTTTTTCCGCAACCGGTACCCGCATGAGTTTTCAGGCGGGCAGCGGCAGCGTATCGGTATTGCCCGTGCGCTTGCGCTTCAGCCGGAGTTAATCCTTGCAGACGAACCGGTCAGTGCGCTCGACGTATCCATCCAAGCGCAGATTCTTAACCTCTTTAAGGATTTGCAGGATGAGTTCGGGCTTACCTATGTGTTTATCGCGCACGACCTTGCCGTTATTCAGTATATTTCCACGCGGGTTGCGGTTATGTACCTCGGCGTTATTGTAGAAATTGCCGATGCCGAAGAGCTCTACTCAAAGCCGCTGCACCCGTATACGGAAGCGCTCCTGTCTGCAGCGCCTATCCCCGATCCGGAAATTGAGCGCAAGCGCAAGCGGATTATCCTGTCGGGCGATGTGCCGTCTCCTGCGGAAAAGCGCACGGGCTGCTATTTTTATGACCGCTGCCCCAAGCGTATGGAGCACTGTAAAAACACTATTCCGCAGCTGAAAGACAAAGGAAACGGCCACCAAGTTGCCTGCTTCCTCTGTGAATAACGCTTGTGTAATTTAAGGGAACCTCTAAGAACATCAAGCCTGTCGGCTTGTTCTGTAAGGAAATGATTTATCATATCCGCTAAAGCGGATTGCGAATCAGTTTTTAGAGGTTTTTCTTAATCACCAGTCTTGCGCTTTGCGTCGAGGGGAATTTGAAACTGTTAAAATTGCATATTCGTGTGTGGTTTTTGTAATTAAAAACGAAATTTTTCTGATTCGTGCGGAGGGTTTCATACCCGCCGTCCTTCTACCGCCATGGATGGCGGTTGTTCCACGCAGTAGTAATGTTGTGGCAGAGCCACAACTTGCAGTCAAAACTATACACGGATGTATAGTTTTGACGAACGCTTTGCGTCGGGGTTGTTGATTTTTCAAGCCAAAAACCTCCAAAAGCCGTATAAAGTTGTGGGGGTATGAAATGCGAAAATCTTTTGAAGACCTAACTATCGCAGATGATTTTATGTTCTGCAAGATCATGGAGCATGAATCGCTTTGCCGTCCACTTCTGAGATGCTTTTTACCGTTAATATCGGCAAAATCACGTATCTATCGTCTCAGAATGGTGTCATTACTAATTCAGCAGCAAAAACAGTCCGGCTTGATATACTGGACAAAGATGATGCCGGTACATCCTATGATATTGAAATGTGTTTTCTGATAGACGTCCGTGTCTATCGGAAAACACGAGTTTTGCCATTCGGCAAAACATCGCTGCTACTGACAGGATGTCAGTGGTTTCAAGCAGTAGTCAGTTTTTCGGTAGAAAAACTGACAGTTCAAGAATGTGCAAGGACGCACATTCTTGAACGATGGCATCCGTGCCGGATCGCCCATACAGCGCAAAATATTGAGCATTGTTCACAGGCGCCGCCCGAAGTCCTCTAAAAAGCTTCTCACTAAGAATAATGACAGAAACCATTTATGAATAATCTATAAAATATTCATTGACATGCACGAAGTCTTTTGCTATATTAGCAGTGAATAAATAATAAAATATTCACAAGCATAGAGACGAGTGAGTAATCCCGAAACACTGTGCCGGGGTATTAAACTCACCGTATGAACGAAGGATGCAGTATTATGCCGAAAGCATTTACCGAAGAAGAACGAATAAAAATAAAAGAAGCGCTTATGGAAACCGCGCTTGATTTATTTCACGATAAAGGAACAAAGGCGCTGAGCATTGCGGAATTGACCAAACGGGTCGGTATTGCGCAAGGGAGTTTTTATCATTTTTGGAAGGATAAAGATGCCCTGATTATAGAACTTATTGTGTACCGTGCAAATCAAAAACTACGCAATAGTGAAAAGAAGTTTTCAGCTTCGCTTACCGACCCGGCAGCATTTCTTACGGATATGATATACAAATCTTCGATTGATCTTATGACAAAAATTCAAAGTCAGCCTATTTATCAGGATGCGTTTAAGCTCTTTGAAGCAAAGGGTCAAAATGAGGCACATAAAATTGAAATACTGTATCAAGATTTTTTAGCAAAGCTGATACGATATTGGGAACAGCACGGAGCAATTACGAGGGTAGATCAAAAAGGATTGATGAGTGCATTTATCGGAAGTGCGGTTTTGTGTTCTCAATGCTATCAGTTTGATGCAGCCTATTTTAACGACGTGCTGCGGACATATATTGCCGGAATTGTGAATAAGTATATAGAAGTATGAATGTAAGCATTTAAAAGGAAAAGACTACAGAGAAACCGCACCGGAAATACAGTATGCGTTTTCCCTTAAAGGAGTTGAATATAATGCGGATAGCTGATTTTACACAGATACATAAAGATGATGTACTCATTGCAGGCGGTAAGGGAGCCAACCTTGGCGATATAACTCAACCCGAAAATCTCAATCTCGTCTAATACTTTTTGAAATTTAGTTCCCCATTTACTTAAAGAGTATTCAATATGAGGCGGGACTTCGGCAAAGACTTTTCGGTCGATCAGTTTATCTTTTTCAAGCTGCCGCAGCTGTCTCGTTAAAACAGTTCGAGTTGTTGCAGGCATTAATCTTTGAAGTTCATTAAACCTTTTTGTGTCCTTACTCAGATGATATAAAATTATAATCGCTCATAAGATTTGAAAAACCGAATTTTTTTGATCTATAATTTCTAATCTTCAATTTTTATAAAATCTTTCCCGTCCCACCGGTAAGATATGCGCTTGATTCTGGGAGCCGATTCCTTGCCGTTTTCCCATCTTATATAAGTATTGATATGTTCTATCCTGTCTCCGTTAAATTCAAATTTTTCGACTGTTTCATGGTGTGTTTCAGACCAACTGTTGGAAAGCGTCGCAAAATATTTTAATGCTCCGTTTGCAAAATAAAAATACCGTGCTTTAGACCAGCCGTCGCCTCCAACGCTTGAATCGCCGAAGCCGCTTATTGCAACAAGAAACGATACATTCGGCACCAAATCTTCGCATTTGACTATCGAATAAGACGTATCTTCCGCAATGGGTTTTTTATAAAATTTTTCTAAATCAATATGCTCAATATGTGATTTTTTTATCAGCACATGATTTTTATTTACATTATAAAAACTTGGATGGACATCGGAAACCGCCCCTCCTTTACGTTCGGTAATGCAAAGACATGCAAAAATCTCATCTTCCCCGTCGTTATCGAGATCCCCTACAGCCTCTTTGCAGGAAATATATCGACCGCAGATATAACCCGTCCCTTGGGCGCAGGAGATTTTGTACCACGGTGCATAATAGCTTTCCTCTAAAAGCCATTCCCAATCTTTACTCCATTCGATAATACGAACCGCATCGCCTGCATTCAGCTGAAACAGTTTTTCGCCGGAAAGGCTCGGCGTCGAGCGGACATTCACTTTGTTATCTATGACATAATGATCCCAGCTCTTGGCGTAATCTACGGCGATGTACTTTTGTGCATA
This sequence comes from uncultured Treponema sp., assembly GCA_963514615.1. Lineage (GTDB taxonomy): Bacteria > Spirochaetota > Spirochaetia > Treponematales > Treponemataceae > Treponema. The sequence continues at coordinate 6,653 of CAUPUT010000031.1, read as the reverse complement.
CAAGCCGAGTGAACTCATAATAAACAGCAAACAACAAATCGGTTTATTCATTTTTATAGTCTCCCAAATATATTCTGCATTCCGCGCGAATCGCATCTTTTGTACGTTCGACGCGGCGATCGCTCTTTTGTTCGCTCATGACTCCTCCGAGTTTTTAGGCATTTTTTGCGGATATGCCGCTTATCGAACAGTATACCGGAAAATGCACATCGGAAAAAGTCGTCCGCATGCTATATTTATATTGTAATACGAAAGGCAAAACTTTCTGCAAATATTTTATTCAGGAGGAAATGATGAAAATGAAAACGTTTTTTGCGGCGGCGTTTGCCGCACTTATGGCTGTCGGCGCGGCAAGCGCACAGACAAAATCGAAATCGCTCGTCTTATATTTTTCTCTTGCAGGGGGGCTTCCTAATTTTTCGCGGCAGGCAATTACCGGCGCGGCATTGGTGCTGCTCAATATTACGGCGGCGAAGTGCGGCGAAAGTATGATCGCGGCTCTCACGATAAGCTCAAAAATTGTTGCAGTGGCTTTTATGATTATGATCGGTTGGGGGCAGGGGTTTCAACCGATTTGTGCAATGAATTACGGCGCTCAACAATATGAGCGGGTAAAAAAAGCCTTTATTACTACCGTCGCCGTGGGAACACTTTTTTTAACAGTTGCCTCAATAATCTTATATATCTTTGCCGAACACTGGATGCAGCTCATGTCCAATGACGATGACGTGGTATCTACCGGAATTAAGATACTCAGAATGCAATGCTTCTCACTTCCGTTATTAGGCGTTTTCGCCGTCAGCAGTATGTTCATGCAGAATATCGGCAATTATCTTTCAGCGCTCCTGATATCAATTTCACGGCAAGGCTTGTTTTATGTACCGCTCCTATATCTTCTGCCTGCCCTATACGGAAGAACCGGTATCTACCTGCTGCAGCCGGTCTCCGATTTTTTATCCTTCCTGTTTGCTGTTGCAGTTATGTTTCGATGGTATAGAAAATTGCAATGTTGTAAGTAAAAAAACATTACCAATTACAAATTAAATCGACCGTTCTCAAGTTGGAGAATATTCCGGCATGGGGGCGTTTTTTTTGTGTGTTCGTAATTAAAATGGAAATTTTTTCTTGAGATTCTTAGCTATTTTTGTATCTGTGCTTCTGCATGAAACCACCGCCATCCATATTGCGGTACTGAAACGAGTTAGTGTTAAAACCATCACTTCTTAGCTTTTATTTTCAGAACTATGTCTTGAAACAAAAGCGGGTTCTTAGGGCAGAGCCCTAAGCCGTTATTTTTCTTTTTAGGGGTTGTAGGGGATATTTTTCTTTTTATCGGAAAAAAAGAAAAATATCCCCTACTGCTATCTCTCTTCCGTCGGCGCTTTAATGGGTGTATATACGTAAAAGCCTTTTTTGGAACGCAGTCTGAAAAGCTCATGCAATATTTGCAAGTCCGCGGTTTTATAGAATCGAGCATTTTCGGCAAGCAGCGTTTTTAAGATTTCGTCGGTTACGGGCGGCTCTTTGTATAACACTTTGATTGAATACGTCTCCTTTATGCCTACCTTTGTGGCCGCATAATTGACAGCATCGGTAAAACCGCCGAGTTCATCGACAAGCTGTTGCACCTTTGCCTGCGTACCGGAATAGATTTTTCCTTGAGCCAATTCTTCAACCGTCGCGCGAGGGAGGTTTCTACCCTGCGCAACCTTATCTAAAAAGATTGAGTATGTATGCATCACTTCCAATTCGGATCGCGTTTTCTCTTCGTCAGTCGGATTGCGGAACATGGAATAGGGCATGCGTCCGATTGCACTGACTCCATCCACGCGGATACCGAAGTATTCTTTTACGGCATTTTGGATAGTCGGTGAAACGGCAAAGACGCCAATGGAACCGGTAATGGTATACGGTGAACAAAAAACATAGTCGGCGGAAGATGCAATCCAGTAAGCACCCGATGCGGCTATGCTTCCCATCGATACAACAACGGGCTTACCGATTTTTTTTGAGAGCCATTCCACACTTCTTCGGATATCTTCAGAAGCGTTCACCTCTCCGCCGCCCGAATCAATCCGCAATACTATCGCTTTAATTGAATCGTCATCGGCCGCTTCGTCAAATAAATCTACAAGGGTAGGACTATCTGCGTTATCGGATGTATTATCGGCATTTCCCGTAATCGAACCGGTTAAATAAATGACCCCGATGTGATTGGCCGTTTCTTTCTTTTTAAATGCCCTATTATAATTATCATAGTTGATAAAATCCCGCGAAGAAAGATTATAGGTCTCTTCGTCCAATACGCCGAGCTCGACACCACATTCTTCATACGTGCCGATATCGGTAATCAAGTTTGCATCTAATGCCGCTTGGGCGTTGTCACCGTTTACTTTCCTGAGTGCATCGTTATAGTTCACCGTATATGTTTCAAAGAGGTCGGCGTCGACGGCTCTGTTTGCGGCTATATCCTGTAAGTACGTGTGCCATAAGTCTTGAAATACGGATAGATGATTGTTACGCACCCCGACGGACATCTCGGTACGTGAATAGGTTTCCGCCATCGATTTAAATGCTCCCGCATGGGCAACATTCCATTGAATGCCGAATTTTTTTTCCATTTCGCCGTAAAAAAGCGATTCGGTGTAAAAGCCTGATAAGTCCACCTCGCCCATCGGATCAAGGTATATATGGTCTGCAAAAGAGGCGATGTAATAACGGCCTAATCCATAGTTTGTTGAAAATGTGTAGAGCGGTTTGTTTGATTCTTTGTATTCAAGCAATGCTGTCTTCAATTCGGCGAAATGTCCTGTGGAAATACCGTACAAGCCTGATAAATCGAATAAAACCGCTGTAATACGCCGATCGTGCGCTGCATGGGTTAAAGCATTTGTAATATCGGATAAAAGGATCGCGTCGGAGGTCGATTCCGACAATAAATAATTCCGCCAAATAAATTCGTCGGGCTTTTCGGTAAGCCGTCCTGCAGGATTAATCAATAAAACGGAATCTGCATAAACCGTTACACGGGTAGTTTTAGGTTTACCCGTACTGTCGTTATATTTATAAAACGCTGCAATAAATAAAAAGAACAGAACAAAAAAAATGATATTGAGAATAATTAAACGGATAAGATTTAAACCGCGAAAGAGCGAATAAAAAAATCCACGTTTTTTATCTTTCATAGTGAACTCCTCTGGTGCAGTGCTTTTTAAAGCGTTTTGTTAAAGCTATGACCGACGGGAAAAGTTTATGCGGTGTAATGCTGAATTAATGGAGGAGAATTGGTGAACGGTTATTCAGCGGCATCTATTGTATACATTCCGTGCCGTATCTTATAGAAAGACTGCCCTGGGGGGGACTTGAACCCCCATGCCCGTGAAAGCACTAGTACCTGAAACTAGCGTGTCTACCAATTCCACCACCGGGGCAAAAATGCATTACAATGAACACATTATAGATAAAAAGAGGCTTTTGTCAATCGTTTTTTTTTGATATACTCATCATAAATATGAGCGTATATCCGTCGGACAAATTATTTAAACTGTTACGAAGCATCATCATTGTTCTGATTACAGCTATTGTAATCGGAACGGTTGTCGCTTTTGTCAAAAAAACAAGAGACCGAGCTTCCGGACGGCAGGAGGAAGAAGTGGATGCGGGGGGAACCTATATTCCTCCTAAGGAATATGCGTTATACGGCGATCTGGGGCAACTGCGTGCCGTTACAGCCGATAATCCGCCGATTACCGTTGTTATAAAACCCTTCCTTGAATATAAGGCTTCGGATACCGCATTTCAGGAAGAATTGGTTGCAAAAAAAGAAGTGCTGAAAAAAAACATACTCGACTGGTTCTCGCTCGAAAGCGCATATCGGTTAAGCAGCGAATTGCCGCAAGATATAAAGCAGGCGCTGATGGAACGGATAAACAAGCAGCTCATATTGGGGCAGATACATAATATCTATTTTGAGGAATTTGTTATTCTTTATTAAGGAAGGGAGCCTTAAAAATGGTTGCAGTGCAGATTATTATCGCCGTCATTCCGATTGTCGGGATTGTAATGGGAAGTGTTCTGGTCTTTTTTTATTTTTTATGGCAGCATAAGCAGATTATGCTCCAAATTAAGACAAATACCTATATCCGCCCTGTCGTTAATATTCGACTTTTTTGTCTGTTGCTGGGGATTATGCTCACCGTTATCGGCTGCGCGTTGTTCGGCTTGTTCTATTTTATTGCCGGAATCGGGTATATTTTACTCGGAGGGCTTATTCCACTGGCACTCGGTATCAGCCTTACGCTCTTTTATACAATCACTCGTCGCCGTGATAATGAAGTCCAAAAGCCTGTCTCATTGCCGGAAAGAGAAACCGAGGAATAGGTGTATGAATGCGATAAACGATTATGCCGGTGTTTATAAAAAAGAAGGACATAATCAAGCGCTACGGGATTATGAGGTGTGCAAAGCGGTATTAAACGGCAATCCCCAGGCCTTTTCCGTGTTAGCGGCAGAGTACCAAAAACGGATCTACATGCTCGGGTTGAGTTTTTTTGACAATACCGATGATTGTGAAGATTTTGTACAGGATGTAATGCTAAAGGCATATTCCGCACTGGGAACGTTCCGTGCCGAAGCTCCGTTTGCAACATGGCTGATGCGCATCGCTTATAATACGGCGGTCAATTCGGTTAAAAAACGGCGGAGCTATACCTCGCTTGCAGACGGTACTGAAATTGAGTATCGGGGAGATAATCCCGAAGAAAAGCATTTGAACGAATGTATTATTTTATCGGTGCGCGAGGCGGTCAACAGTTTGCCCGATAGTTACCGTCTTTGTATCGACCTCTATTTCTTTTATGATATGAGCTATACCGACATTGCGGCTGTTACCGAACTGCCGCTGAACACGATAAAATCCCATATTTTCCGTGCAAAGAAGATTTTACGGGAATACCTTAAAGAAGACCGGACGATTTTTGAGTACACTCATCGGGGTGCGATGTTCCCGTATCCGGTCGTTGTGCGCAATTAATTGATGGAGATTCTATGAATTGTGATATTTTCCAAGATCAGTATCTTTTACTCGATAAAAACGAATCGCTGCCGACAGGGCTCAAGATGCATCTTTTATGCTGTTCATCGTGTAGGCAAGCCGTTAACCGGATGGCTGCTGCAGAGAATGTTCAGCGGCATATACTGCGCACACCTATTGCAGCCGATGAGCGGATGCTCAATGCTACGATGCGCGCAATACACTTGCTGAATAATCAGAGTACACCGGTTGCCGCCCGACAGGAGCAAAACAAAACAATGTTGCCGTGGATCGCGGTCGGCACATTTCTGATAATCGGATTTATTCTCCTTCCATTCAGCGATATGGGCAAAATCGATTTAAGCCAATTCGGCGATTCTTTTTGGATTCCCTTTGCGCTTTTATGTGCAGGCAGTATTGTTACCTATTCTGCCGTATTCCTTGCAAAGAACTTGGTGTTTTTTACCGAAAAATTTACGCGGCAAGTGTAGGGGGCAAGGTAAGCCGATTTTAAAAATGCGTTTTGCAGCTTAGAGAAGCCTTTGTATATGGCGGAGATAACCGGGGAATTTTGATGTCTACAACAATGAGATTATATATGTTTTCAGTATACGGTGACAGCGGTGATGATTAAATCACCGGTTTGTTCTATTCTTTCGATTGTCCCGTCCCATGTGCCCGGATACTCGTAATTTGCTTGTATGTATTCTTCTACGGTGAAATGCTCATCGGTACAATGTCGGTCGATATATGCCGAATCGGAAAAGTAAGTGCGCAAGTGTTCCTTAAAATGCAACAGTTGAGAGAATGTCAATTCTCGAAGACTGTTGCATTGGTGCGCGAAAAGCGCACACGTCAATAAGCGATGTTTGCCGGTAGGCAAACTCGGCAGTGTTTTTCAGCCGCGATATCTTAGCGGCTGAAAATAAACATTCGGCATCTTGTTTTAATACTGTGTTCCAAAAAATCTTGTATGTTCATAACCGACCTCAAAGTTAGATATTCAATTCCATTTCAATACATTCCCATGCGCCATCCGGCATCATATAGGTTATAACTTTTCCTGTTGGTTGAAAACCGATGGCTTCATAACAATGCCGTGCACGCTCATTATTCGTAAACACCGCCAATGTTATTTTTGAAGCATGCAAAACGGTCTTTGCATATTCTATTGCAAGCTCTACCATTTTCTTTCCGCTTCCCTTTCCCCTGTTTTCAGGCGAAAGTATAATAAAACCGAATCGCACAAGCGTTTTATCGTCTTTATTTGGGTATCGGATAAACAAATGACCGAGCACGGTGTGTCCGTCAATGGCACAAAGAGGAATGATAGGCTGTGTACCGTTCATCGAACCATAGTATTCATTCAACTCATTGCCGTTCAGTGGAAACCGCCCTATTCTGTCGGCAGACCATTGATAAAGCTGCTTTGTATCTTTAATCCAGCTGCAAATGATTTTGGAATCTTGCGCTTCATATTTTCTTAATACCATGATTACCTCAATAATATTTTTTTTTATAAACGAGACAACGGATTCTTCTTACTTCACCGCACGTGTTGCAATGAATGACGGGATATGCAATTCGTGCAAGCGTCCTTCTCCGTTCGTGTCTTCGTATA
>CAUPUT010000030.1:0-11322 GCA_963514615.1 uncultured Treponema sp. | reverse complement strand
CATCAGGCAAAGTAGATAAAAATCGCAGAATTTTGAGGCTGTGAGACCATTTGAACCGCGAAGAGGTTCAACTCTGGTTGAACAGCCTCAAAATTCTGCGGGGCTATCAAAAAACAGCCTGCTGCATTTACCGGTTGACAATGTCAAAAGAAAGCGTTGCAGTTTATAAAAAAATGGACTATACTTTTATTGTATGTTGAATTTGAAAAACAGGCGGACATGTCTATATCAAACAGCATATAATTTGGAGGAACAGGTATGGCAACAGTTAAAGCGATGGATCTTTTTGAAGCGTATGCAAAGCAGAAGCTGCCGATGGATCAAGGATATATTGTTTCATCATTCTTTAAAGAAGAATCTGCATACAGTATCTACGAGATCGTTTCTTACGCAACCTTAAAGGATATTTACCTAACCGGTAATGGATTAACCTTTCAAACAAATGGAAAAAAACTTTTCTTGTTTGTTGAACCGGAAAATTATTCTCATAAATCGATGGAACCCTATTGCCGTGAGCGCGAGTTTCAGGTGCCGTTACGGTTTAAAGATTCCAATATCATCACTGCAAAAAATCAATCAAAGATTATTTTCAGCAAAGAACCGCAAGAGGCCTTGTCGGCATTTACTATCGTAAAGCCTACAGGTATAAACTTTGCATTTCTGTTTTATCCGCTCCCCGACGTATTTCAATCCATAGAGCTATTCTTTGAACAAACTTTAAACAAGGAAGCCGGAGTTCCGCTCCGCGATGCAAAGGCAGCTGCAAAAGAATTTGCCCAGTTAAGCTCGAAGGTGCTGACGTGGCCTAATCTGGAAGATAAAAAGGCCGAGAAATAATTGAGCATCTCTACATAATTGGCACAAAGCGGAAACGAACGCGTAATCTCAATTCAGTGTAAACCGCTCCGGGCATCTCTATCCCTAAGAATGCGAAGCAAATCTAACCGAGTTTGTAGAGATGCCCTATTTTCCATGTGAAATAGAACAGAGCGGCTTATTTTTCTCCAAGCAGCTGTTTTAATTCCTGTATCTCTGCGAGCAGTTCCGAGCGCTGAATTTTCTGATATTGTTTAGGCAACATCTCTTTACTGGTGCATTCGAGCACAGCGACTAAATTCTGTAATTCAATATCATGCGGATAGGAAGGTGGAATAAAATCGTCGATTGTCTGTTCGATATCTTCCGTTATTAACATCATGCGATTGTCGGCACTTGCGTTCATTTTTGATCGAACCAAAATAGCCTCAATGTCCGCTCCGGATATAGGAAATTTCAGTTTCTTATTGATGATATTTGCAAAAGAAATGTCTTTCGTTTTAATCCTTAACTTTCGTTGCAGCGTTTCAAAAATTTCCACCTTTTCCGCCAGCGTTTCGGGATAAAAAAGCGCCAAGTGCTCCTCCGCTCTTCCTTGCCGTTTTAAGTCTATCGGCAACAAATCGGGGCGGCTGGTAATTAAAAACCAGATGATTTTACCGCGGTAATCGGTATTACCCATAAAGTTTGCAATTTGTGCAAATACGCGGGATGAGCCGACACCGTCTTGCATTTTACGGTTTCCCAAAACAGCGTCCGCTTCGTCGATCATCACGGCAACAGGAGCCATCGCTCGCAGGATGTTCAGCACTTTTTCCAAATTCGATTCGGTTGTACCCTGCCATTGCGTATGAAAGTTTTTAAGCCTCACCATCGGGATACCGATCTCTCCGGCAAATGCCGAAACGAGGAATGACTTGCCCGTTCCGATCGGCCCGGAAATTAAATAGCCCATCGGGAGTACATCGGTTCGCCCCTGTTTGAGCGCCTTCGCCATAGACTTAAAACGTTTTTTGACAAATTCATGTCCGGCAATAAACGAGAGATCATGTTCCGTTTCCAAAAATTCCAACAGGCCGCCTGCTTCGTTTTCGATAATCTCCTGCTTTTTTTTACGGAGATATTCAAATGTAATCGGTACGTCTTCGTTATACGACTCTTTTGCCAGCTGGTTAAGGTTTAATAAATTTAATCCCGATGTTAGCTTGCCTACCCGCTCGGCATTCAGAAGCCGCTCCAATAACAGTTCTCCCTTATCCTGCAAATACGTTAAAAAATGGATACGGATTGTTTCCGACGGGAGCGGGATGGCAACCTTCACCGTTGACGGAGAGGCAACAAGCCGGGAGTTCACATCGGCAAGGTTTTCAGTCAACATAACAACAGAAATATCTTCGTTGGTAAATTGAGGGTCGTGCGACCAGCGGTTCAATGTAACCAGACAATAGCGATCGACTGCATCGAGGTTTCCAATCTCTTCCGCAGGGATAACCGTTTCCGCATAATCGATAATAAGTACCATTCTAAGGCCGCTGCCCATATTGAGCGTAAAATAGCGTTCAAGGTATGCAAAGGCTTTAACAGGATCGCGGGAATAAAAATCTTCGATGGGAACCTCCGGATATCGGCTGTGCATCGTCGCAATATAGGCCTGTTCCATCTCTTGCATACAAAAAGACACGCCGCTCGATTTATCGTAGAACACGATAATATCTTTATTGCCGAAAATAACTTCCGAAATATAATCCCATATCTTTACAAAAACAAAATGAGCGCTTGCCCGATGGTTATGCGGCAAAAAATCACGGATATTACCGTGCACAAAGTAAAGATTGACCGTTTCGGTACAGTATTTAGTTGCAAGCTCCTGCGCCCACGGCGGTAAATCGTGAATAAGCTCGCTATTGTATTTAATCAGTTTTTTTCCGGAAGACATTCCCCGTCCCTCTCTTTTATAATACCATATACAAAAATAGATAAAAATACAATAAACTATACGAAATTTCACACAGAAGCCAGGCAGCCGCACCCTTGTTTTTTCCCTAAAAAAAAGATAGATTGGCATATCTCATGTGAAAATCATTAAGGAAAGTCAGAGCTTATGCCGCATCTTTATATCCCCGAACACTATAGGCCGGTTTTAACCGGTAAAGAAACGGAACAGGCTATCGTCCGGATCAAAAACTTTTTTCAGCTCACTTTATCGACCCGTTTGAACTTAACCCGCGTTACAGCGCCGCTCTTTGTTCCCAGAGGAAAGGGCTTGAACGATGATTTGAACGGTACGGAGCGGGCAGTGCATTTTCCGGTAAAGGATATGAACGAGCAGGAACTTGAGATTGTACACTCGCTTGCAAAGTGGAAGCGTGTTAAAATAGCGGAAATGGGATTACAGTCCGGCTTCGGTATTTATACCGATATGAATGCGATCCGAGCTGATGAGGAACTTGATAATATCCATTCGCTGTATGTCGATCAGTGGGATTGGGAACTCGCGATGGAGGAGTTCGACCGAACGCTCGATTTTCTGAAGGCAACCGTAGAAAAAATATACGATTGCTTAAAGTGTACCGAATTTTTTATCTACGATAACTATTCTGCGATAGAGCCGATTCTGCCGAAGCATATCACCTTTGTCCATGCAGAAGACCTCTATGCGCAGTATCCCAATCTTTCCGGAAAGGAACGGGAACGGAAGTGCGCCCAACAATACGGTGCTGTCTTTTTAATCGGTATCGGCGCACCGCTCGCAAACGGAGCAACGCACGACGGACGGGCGCCCGACTATGACGACTGGATTACCGCAACCGGCAGCGGACGGCACGGATTAAACGGTGACTTACTGGTATGGAATCCCGTGTTAGAGGATGTGCTTGAGCTCTCTTCAATGGGGATCAGGGTAAGTCCTCAAACGATGAGAGAACAGCTTGCCGCCCGCAACTGCATGGAACGGGCATCGCTGTTTTTTCATACCAAGCTGCTGAACGGAGAGCTGCCCCAAACCATCGGCGGAGGAATCGGGCAGTCGCGGCTCTGTATGTTCTTTTTGCGGAAAGCCCATATCGGTGAAACACAGGTTTCGGTATGGCCCGACGATATGCGGGCGCAGTGCGCGGGACGGAGTATTTTATTATTATAGATATATAGAACATATTTTAAAACTCGATTCGTTTTGAGATATGTCTTTGCATCACATACGGATGAATGAATTTATCGGGAGGCATTACAATGGACATTCGGCATTCGGTCGCTGCGTTTTTCGGGCGGCATAATTTCGATGCGGAAGGCCCCACGGTCAATACGATTATCGATACGCTGCTGTATGATATGGAAGAAGGACTGAAACGGGATCCGAGCATTCCCGTCGGCACGGGGCCGGCTCTGGATATGATTCCTACGTGGTTTATGCCGCCTCAGCAGCCGCCCAAAAATACTTCGGTTATCGTTATCGATGCGGGCGGAACTAATTTCCGGTCATGTTTGGTTACCTTTGACGAAAACAGCATCCCGTCTATCAGTCAGCTTGAGCGGAAGCCGATGCCGGCAACCGATCGTGAATATTCCAAAGCCGAGTTTTTTGACACCATCGCCGCTTATTTAGACCATTTGAAAAACGCTGCGGATTCTATCGCGTTTTGCTTTTCGTATGCGATGAAAATTACTCCGGCAGGCGACGGCGAAGTGCTGCAATTCTCTAAGGAAATCAAAGCGCCCGAAGTGATCGGCTCATTAGTCGGTCAAAATCTGGAAGCGGCGCTGATGCAGCGGGGCTGGAATAAGCTGAAACGCATTGTACTATTAAACGATACGGTTGCGGCGCTCCTCGCGGGGGCATCGACTGCTGTCGGCGGAAAAAAATACGATTCGTATGTGGGCTTTATCCTCGGAACCGGAATGAACGCTGCGTATATCGAATATCAGAATATTCCGAAAATTGCGTCGAACAGCGCCGGTACCGTAGCCTTGCCCGCGCAGATTGTCGTCTGCGAGTCGGGGAAGTCGAACAAACAGCCGCGCAGCGATTTTGACGAAGCGTTTGCAAAAAAGACCGACCAGCCGCAGATGTTTTGGTTTGAAAAAATGTGCTCGGGCGCCTACCTCGGATCGGTTGCTTCGGTGATGATACGGGCCGCCGCTGCGGATAACCTTTTTTCCTCCGGTGTTAAAAAAGCGTTTGCTTCCATTGCCGACCTTCCGCTCATCGATGTAAACCGCTTTTTGCAAGCGCCGTATTCCGATCAAACCCCACTCGGACAGCTGTTAACCGGCGGCACGGAGGAAGACCGCGAGGTTCTCTACCGGATATTGGATGCGCTGATTATGCGCACGGCACGGCTCGCTGCGGGGAATATCGCGGCGGCTGTCATTAAAACAGGTAAGGGAAAAAATCCTGCGCTGCCGGTCTGTATCCTTGCAGAGGGTACAACGTTTTTAAAAACGCATCGGTTGCATGATGCCGTCATCGCGCACCTCTATCGGGCGCTGACACAAGAGCGAGGCCTTTATTTCGATGTGGTATCCCTCGACAACGCAATTACGTTCGGTACCGCCATCGCGGGCACGATTTAACAATGTAGGGCACCTCTATTCCGAAGGATGCGAAGCAAATCTAACCGAGTTTTTAGAGGTGCGCTGTAACAATGTAACGGAGGTTTAACGAAACTCACATGGCGGAGCTTTTTTATCTGGCAAAAATCGGAGAAATCAATCTTAAAAAAGGGAACCTAAAGGATTTTGAGCGGCGGCTTGCGCAAAACTTCAGAAGCTATTTTGACGGAGCGGCGCCGAACGTACAGGTACGCGCCGGGCGGATGTATGTACGGGCTGATGAGGCTTTGCAGCCGCGGGTAGAAGCGGCTTTAAATCACCTTTTCGGCATTACGAGCTGGGCGCAGGCAAAACCGGCGGATAAAACGCTCGAAGCTATTTCCGAAACGGCTGTTACCGAAGCCAAGGACTTGCAGGCGCAAGGCGCACGCACCTTTAAAATTGAAGCCCGCCGCGCCGATAAGCAATTTCCCCTCACGTCGTATGACATTGCGCGGGAAGTAGGCGGAACAATCCATACGGCGGGGATTTTAACCGTCGATGTGCATAACCCTGATGCGGTTATCAGCATCGAGGTACGCGAAAAGCAAGCGTTCATTTACGGCGTAGAGCATACCGGCAGGAGAGGCCTTCCCTGCGGCTGTTCGGGACGGGCGCTGCTGCTGCTCTCAGGCGGAATCGACTCTCCCGTTGCCGGATACAAAATGCTCTTCCGAGGAATGAAAGTCGATTACGTGTATTTTCATTCCCATCCGTATACCTCGCCGGAAGCTCAGCAAAAGGTAGAAACCTTAGCCGGTATTTTAGCCCGTTACGGACTCGGCGGATACATGACCGTCGTGTCGTTTACCAAGGTACAGCAGCACCTAAAGCGGACGGTACCGGAACCCTATTTGACGCTTCTGCTCCGAATGTGTATGATGCATACAGCCGAAATGTTGGCCGAAAAAGTCAATGCACAGTGCTTGGTTACGGGAGAGAGCCTTGCGCAGGTGGCAAGCCAAACGATCGAAAACCTTACGATTACCGACAGCTGTGCAAAACTTCCGATTCTTCGTCCGCTTATCGGTATGGATAAGGAAGAAATCATACGCTATGCGGTTGATATCGGTACGTACCAAACTTCCATACTACCGTATGAAGATTGCTGCGTACTGTTTTCTCCCAAGCATCCGGTACTGCATACACGGCAGAAGGATGCTGAAGATATCTATGCGCGTATAGATATAGAGCCGCTGCTTATGGAGGCCTTTGAGCAGCGTGAAACAAAAAAAATAGAATGGGCGCTGCCGTAAAAATGTGAAGGGATTAATTTTCTACTAGCTTTTTTGAAGGAAAGAGCTTATAATTACCGTCATACTTTTTTAAAAGATCGATGTAAAGGATATTATGTAATGCATAAAAGAGTTTTATTGCCGATTGCTTTCTGTTTCTTATTTTCACTATATTCGTTCGGGAAAGGGGCGGATGCAGCATATCCAATTTTTGAAAAAATGTTTTCGGAAATGCAGATACCTGAAAACAAACTCTATATTGTAAGCGATCAGGATATGGCAACAATGCTCGACAAATCGGTCGAACTTGATATAAATTTGTTTGAACTCCTTGATTGCATATACCGCTATCTCGCTCCGAATCACAAGCGGTTCGAAATATCCGGCACAGTCTTGCGAAATGCGCAAACTACTTACAGTTACGGGGACCCTATCGAAACGCTCTTACCCATAGAAAAAATGGAAAAAATACAAGTGGGAGCCTGCCTCACGCAAGAACAAAAACCGCTGGATATGTGGCTTAGTGAGCCCTACAGCGTATTTATCAAGGTTGCAACCGCAGTCTATGACACCAGATGCGGTTTTGGAAAATTGGAACCGCTCAATTTTTTACAACCTTATGGAATGCAGGTGAAAAAATGGAATATTGTGAAACCTATCCGAAAATTTCATTTGTTTGAACCGGGACGCAGTGCTGTTTATGCAGAAGGTTTTTTTCGCCCCAAAAGGTGGTGGGTTGATTCGGTAACAAGGATTCAATCGGAACCTTGAGCTTTCAGCTCATTATTTCGTTCCTCAAACCCCAGCTTTATTTCTTCCGCCCGCGCGATGTCTCGTTCAGCTGTTTCGATGAGCTGTTCGTATTGCGCAATGCCGTCTTTGTATCCGACTATGGCTTTTTCCAGCGCTTCTATTTTGCGTATTTCACCGGTACGTGCGATCTCATTTTCAATATATTCGATGTCGATTGCATTTTTTGCAAGCTTTGCACGGTAGTCAGCGATAGATTCCAAATACGGCTTAAACAGTTCCGGTACGTCGGTAAGAGCTTCTTCGGTTCTTTTACCGGCCTCGGTATAAAAGACATCGCTATACAGTGAGCCTTGACGCGTTTCAGCTTCTTCAATTCTTGTATCCGTGTCCTTTATGGTATCCGTCAGAACATTGATCCGCTTCTGAGGAGTATCGATAACACCGCATTCCGTTAATGTTTCTTCAAGTTTTTTCTGTTCGGTATTCAGCGTTTCCTTTCTGGCTTCCATTTCGTCTTGTTTTGAAACGATTGCTGTCAGTTCGCCATAGGCGGTTTCAAGTTGTTCGGGGAATGCTGCGCCGCGCGCTTCCGTTATGATGTCATCCGTTAACAGATCTTCTCCTGCGGCAATAATTTGCTCATTCATCTTTTTTTGGAGACTGCTCAGTTTTCCTTTTAATGATAATAACTGCGGGCTCAGTGTCAATTTTTTAAAAAAATGAGCATCGTTTTTTTGTCGTTCGAGTTCCTGTTTTTCCTGTTGTAATTTTTCGATAGATTCTTTGAGCGGTTCAATCGATCGTGTAATTTGTGCGATATGCGGCAGCGGATCATTTTGATAGGTTTGGAAAAAAAGCAGCATAAATGTATCCCGCGCTTTCTGATATGCACGTTCCTGTTCATGTACCAGTTTGTCAACTTCTTTAGAAAATACTTTTAATTCGTTTTGTCGGGATTGCGCCGTCTTAATGTTTAAAATAGTATCCGAGTCCTTCCGACGGGATTCTCGCAGCATTTTCCATGCTTCAAAATCCTGTTCGCGGATATGAGGTGTTGTTTCTTTCCGTTGCGAAACATATTCAAATTGCGTTTCGCCGTATTCTCTGTACAATGAATTGAGCACTGTTTGTAAATCTTCCCGATCCTTTTTTTTGTCCGCTAAATTTTTCTTCAGATTATCCATACAAAACCGCCTTTGTTCATCCGTGAAATATAAGATAAGAGAACGCCATTACTATATACATTTGTCGTAAAAAAGACTATATCCGATCCGACGTCATCAGGGCAAATGCATCAGGCTGCTGTTTTAGTACCCCCACAGAATCATTGGGGCTGTTCAACCGGAACTGCCAAGGATGGCATCGGTTTTTAAAGGTTCCCATAAATCTAAGTTACGGGTAAATATACTCTCGCCGTGGCGGATTGATCTTTTTTATCGTTTCTACAATAATGAGCGGATCAAAACTATCTTTGTACGGCTTTTTCGACAGCGTACCGGTTACTTCAATCCATTCGCCTTCGGTAAGAGCCTGAACATCAGCCCACTGTGCCAATACGCCGACAGGCTGCATATCGGCAGCGCAGCACGTCATCATCATGCGGGCTAAGGCGAATTCATCCTTTTCAAACAGTTCCCCATCCTTCCATACGGAGCCGGTTGCCGTGATTTTTTTATCTATCCATGTGTCGGGTTTTGTATATAGTTCGGTGAGCCACTGCGCAAAATTGTCATCGTTCATGACAATGCCGCCATCTGAAGTCTGCATTTTCGATTCTACACCGGAAGGTACGGTAATGCCCGGAGATACGGTAGTATCGAAAGGTGCAACGACACCGGACTCTACCACAGTTGAGGAAGACGGCACATTAACGGGAGGAATTACTGACTGCCCGCCGAGTGAATCCGTATATGCAAATTGAGAAAAGCGCACCGCTATTCCCGACGCTGCGGACATACCGAGTAACGCAACCGCAAAAACGACAAAGCCGAACGCACTTGAATGCCCGCGGTCGGTAGAAAAAACAGGCAACAGGGCTGACATAAAACGACCTGGCCGCAGCTTTAAAATACCAAGCACTAAAAACACTGCCGCAGAAAGCAACAACATGGGTACATGACGTTCATGGACATACTGGTATACCGAACCGAAAGCAACTACACAGGTAAAATACAGAGCAAAACCGAAAAGGATAACTGCCTGTAGAATAACTTGCAAGCGGGTATTTTTTTTTATAATTTTCATAAAAGCTCCATAACTATCTTCTCGCGATACGCTTAACCAACAACTTATTTGACCGGAACATTCTTGTTCGTATCCGCAAATCGGAAGGCGGAATTTAAAATCACGATATTTTTTTGAAGATCACCTGTTGTACGGACACTATTATCGTCAAAGATAAAGAGCGCTTCCGTATCGGGGAGTTCGGCAAGCAGCTTTACCGCCTTCTCATAGCCGAGCACAAAGCACGCCGTCGACAAAACGTCCGCATCGGTTGCGGAATTGGAAAAAACGGATACCGCTATCAAATTGTTCCGCACCGGATACCCTGTTGCGGGGTCGATAATGTGATGGTAGCGGACACCGTCCTGCTCAAAATACCGCTCATAGCTGCCGGACGTAGAAATACTACGGCTTTCAATCGGAGCGGAAATAACCGGCTGCCCCTGCCGGACACGCGGATCCCGAATACCGATATTCCAGCGCTTGCCGTCCGGCCGCTTCCCCACAGCGGAAATCGTACCGCCGATATCGATCAATGCATGGGTAATCCCCGCCTGCGTTACAATACGGGAAAGCTCATCGGCGGCAAAGCCTTTTGCGATTGCCCCGAGGTCAATCTTCATTCCTTCTTTTTTAAGAAACACTGTCGTGCCGGTCAACTGTAAATCCCTATAGTCGGTACGGAAAAGTGCCGCTTGAATATCCCCATCTTCGGGCTTCCGGGCATTCTCAAAGCCGATATTCCAGAGTTTTACCACGCTGCCTATGACGGGGTTAAACGCTCCATCCGTTTTTTCGGCAAAAAACACAGCCCGTTCAAACAGCGGGTATATATCTGCCGGTACATTGACCGCGGACACGCCCGCTGCCTTATTGATATCGATAAGCGTCGAGATTTCGGCATTTGCGCTTAAATACCGCTCCAGCTCTTCAAGCCGACGTGTACAGGACTGTAGCACGGCATCGGCTTCCGACTGCGGTTTTTTCGTAAACAGTTGGATACTGCACACCGTACCGAGCGCAAACACAGTGCGGCTCTCTTTTCTGACGGCAGGCTCACAAGAAGCAAGCGACAGCACCAGTAAGAGAAAAAAACAATACTTTTTCATTCAGATTTCACATACCCCACATGAATTGTTACATGCCCCGAAGGGCAATGCCAAAAACTAAAGTTTTAAGAGTTGCCCATACACTATTTCAACGTACCGGCAAAAAGTTTGAGGTACCGATCTACTTGATATCCCGACTTATGGATTGCCGCAGAAAATTCCGCATCAAAGCGGCAATATTTTTCTACCGCAACGGCAGTTTTTTTAATGCACTCAGCCTGTGTAACCGGTCGTGCCGCAGAAAGAAAGAGCATCGCAGCCATATCGTCGGCAAGCAATTCCGCCGCTTCACGGTAAAACCACTTAATTCCGTCCCATTCGTGAATACCGAGACGAATAATGACATTGGGATCCTGCGCCATCCGATGGACAATACCGGTTCTGCGGATGCTTTTCTTTCCACGAGCAGAATGCACATAGTAGAGATACTTAACCGTATCCGCCTTATTTTCAATAGGATCGATATCGAATCCTTTTGCACGAATCAGCGCGGCAAGTTTTTCTTCAAGATGCAGAAAGGCAAAGAGTCTACCGATATTTTCTTCCATCTTGTAATAAACGGTAATATCTTCAATTGCCATTAGAAATATCGAACCGAA
>CAUPUT010000029.1:0-11344 GCA_963514615.1 uncultured Treponema sp. | reverse complement strand
GCTATTACCCCAGCCTTCCAAGCTGGAGACGAGGGTTCGACTCCCTTCATCCGCTGTAACATACAATAACAATTCTTTTCTACTTATCCTGCCATATCAACTTTTTAACTCTTGATTAATACCTCCGGTCAACCATTGACACTATTTGCTTTAAATCCTAATAATGATGCACAGAGGAGACCACAAAAGAATGATTCAAAATAGCACTAATTCACCACCGCCTCACCTCGAGAAAAGACATGTCCGTTCCATCGGTACAAAACTACTCATTGTTGCTATTATATTACTGCTGTTTCAATATGGAATTATCGCCTATAAAGATTGGTGGAGCATAACACGAATTTCTGAAAATCAGATTAAAGCAACTGCCGACCTTAAATACTCTGCGTTTTATAATGAATTAAACAGTTATTCGCTTATCGGCCGCATCCTTTTAGATAACATCGCCCGGGATCAAGATATTATTCAAGCCTTTGCTTCGCGGGATAGAGCAACGCTGCTGGAATTAACACAGCCGATTTTTACCGATATGCAGCAAAAATATCGGGCGCAGCAATTCCATTTTCATACGCCTTCGGCAATATCTTTCCTACGCGTTCAAAATCCCGTCAAATTCGGTGATGACCTTTCTTCCTTTAGAGCAACCATCGTAGCAGCCCAAACACAAAAAGAAGAAATTTACGGACTTGAAGTTGGAGTAAACGATCTGGGCTTTAGAGTCGTACGTCCGCTTTTCAATACGGCAGGCAAAATACTCGGAACGGTAGAATACGGCGGCGCGGTGAATACAGAGTTTATAGAACAATTTGTTCTCAATACTACACAGGAAGTGCTAAAAGACGGTTTAAAAATAACGATTATTGCATGTACTTTGGATAATACCTATCAACTCATCGGTTCCAATTTTGAAAGTGATGTCGATCCGGACGCTGCACACATTACGGAAATACTGCCCGATGACGGCATGATCCGTACCGAATATACCGATGCCTTTGCCTATTATCCGATAACCGACTTTTCAGGAAAAAAAATCGGGTATACAAAATTTTGTTTTTCGATCGAAAATATTTTAAGAAATAGAACGAATTTCTTTCTTAAAACAGCAGCGATTCTCGTTGTTATCCTTTGTCTGTTTATACTGGCAATTACCGGATTTACCCGAAAATTTATTATAAAACCGGTTAAGAAAGTTATCCATGCGCTCATGTCTATAGCAGAAGGAGATTTAACCGTTCATCTTTCAGTTTCGGGCAATGATGAAATAGCCGAACTAGCTCAATATTTTGAACAAACCATTGAAAGAATCGGTTCCGTAATAAAAGGAGTATCCCGCAATGCCGATGCAATGCAAACCGTCGGCAAAAAACTTGCCGGCAATATGGCGGATACGGAAGCTGCGACAAATGAAATAGAAAAAAGTGTTGCATTGGTGCAAAATCAAACGGTAAACCAAAGCGCAAGCGTAACCGAAACAGCTGCAACAATTGAAGAAGTAATTAAAAAACTAAAACAGTTGGATCAGAGTATAGAAGGCCAAGCAGAAAGTGTTGCACAGTCATCAGCAGCCGTAGAAGAAATGGTCGCCAATATTGCAGCCGTTTCCGATCGGTTAGGAAAGAATAATACGGTTATCAAAATGGTCTACGATCAAACTAAAAACGGCAAACATCGAGCAAGATCGGCTAATGAGGTTGTCAGTCAGATCTCCGAAAAAACCGAAGCACTTTTAGAAGCGAGCCAAATCATTCAAAATATCGCCAGTCAAACCAACTTATTGGCAATGAATGCAGCTATAGAGGCAGCTCATGCCGGAGAATCGGGCAAAGGTTTTGCGGTCGTTGCCGACGAAATCCGCAAACTTGCCGAAGAATCGAATATGCAGGGAAAGCAAATCGGTGCCGTTATAAAGGAGTCCATACAAATAATCGGAAACTTAACCGCTGCCGGTGAAGGAGCCGAGAAGAGTTTTGTTGAACTTTACGAATCCGTCAACCAAATATCCCAGCAAGAACAACAGATTGTAAATGCGATGGCCGAACAAGAGAACACAAGCCGCGAAGTATTGTCGGCAATACGGAATATTAACGAGGTTACGGGAGGTGTCCGCGATACCTCTGCCGAGATGCTGCGCGGCGGAGAACAGGTTGCACAAGAAATGCAGCGGTTAAATCAAATAACAGCAAGTATCAGCGAATATATGCGTGGTATGGTTAATGCTTCCAAACGTATCGCCGGTACCGTGCAGGCGGTCAACGGCATTACGCAAGAAAACACTGCAAGTATCGAAAATCTAACAGCCGAAGTTAGAAAATTTAAGATATAAGGGTATCTTTTAAAAACTAAGATTTTTAACGGTACCCATGAGAGAAAGCGAAAGATTCTTCACTCAGAAGCTTAACAGACCGCTTCTTTTGCCGATAAGATAAAAGGAACACGTGATCGCATGGGGGATTAAAAATGAGTTATAACAGTCAAGCCTTAACGGCATATAAAGAGACCCGCGTTAAAACGGCCAGTCAGGGGTCTTTAATCATTATGCTGTACGACGAGGGTATTAAAAACATTACCCTTGCCCTCGAAGGCATGCCTGATGGAAAAATCGAAGCAGAAAATATTGAGCGTATTCATCAGTATATCTTAAAAGCGCAGGATATTATCACAGAATTGATGGCTTCTTTAAATATGGATGATGGAGGAGAAATCGCCGAAAACCTTTTATCGCTTTACTCCTTCTTTAATCAGCAGCTTTTTCAGGCGAATATGCAAAAGGATCCGCAACCGCTTATAACGGTGCGTGATATGATGGAAGAACTGCGCGAAGCATGGCATCATGTGGTAAATTCAACCGCAGCGGCTACCACAGAAATAAAGCCGGTTACTTCCGGTGTCAATATCGCGGGATAAGATAATGTATACAGCTACGCTTAACGATTCTGAAATTGCGAAACGGGTTGCAGTTCTCAAACGGTTTAGGACACTTTTGGAGCAGCAACGGCTTAAATTCCGAGAATACCTCACGGTATTGGAAAAACAAGAAAAAAGTATTTCCGACGAAAATACCGACGCCGTCCTACAGCATACGGAACTTGAAGAATCAATTATTGCCGAAATATTCACTATTCAAAAAGTAATCGATCCGTTGGAATATATGTACACCAATATCTGTAAGAATACGGAGCATTCTGATATTCCGCATCTTAAAACGGATTTGGACGACTTGCAAAAAAGAGTTTTGGCTCAGAATAAAAAAAACCGCGAACTGTTGCAGACGCATATTGTCGGCTTACGACAACAAATTGCATCGCTGAAACGGCCATATGCGCATAAAGAGAGTATCTATGCCGGCACAGCACGTACGGCAGCGCTCGTCGATCTCAGTCTCTAGTTCCGTATGAATCTTTCATTGCCGGTGCAGTCTCCGGCAAAAGAGAAAAGCCTATCCATATATATGCGGAAAATCGGCAGTTGTATGACGTACCGTTCCGACATTGTGTGGATCGATATTGTCGATAAGAGCCAAGATATCCTTACGTTGATAAAAACTCAAAAGGAGTTAAGCTATTTTCCGGTATGTGCAGGTAAAATTGATGCAGTTATCGGAATCCTGAGTGTGCGAGACTACCTGCAAAGCAGATTGGAAACACCGCCGCCGAATTTACAAAAGATTTTAACCAAACCGCTGTTTATTCCCGAATCGCAAACCATTAAACATACGCTTGAATTACTGAATGAGCATAAAGCAAATGCAGCCTGCGTTATCGATGAATACGGCGGTATTGAAGGTTTTATAACAAAGAACGGATTATTAAACAGCTTATTTAATGAAACCGTTCGGGCATCCGAGCATACCAAACGGCAACAGCTCACGCAAGCCGACGGCAGCATTGTTATAAGCGCACAGATGAGCCTTGACGAAGTGCAGGCTCTGCATCTTTTAGAAGATATCGAACGCTCCCCTACGGAAGAATACTACACCCTTGCCGGTTATTTGCTTGCACGATTCGGTGCTATCCCTCATCCGGGTGATAGTATTGATATCGGTTCTTCTATCTGTACGATACTTACTATGAACGGTCAACGAATAGAACAGGTTACGATAAAAAAGAAATAGAAACGCTTAATTAACGGATAACACTCCTCTTGCAAAAAAATATTTTTATGAATATAATCAGACCCTCTTAATTATCGGTATAAACTACATATAGCCGAGAAAATCGATATTTAAGAAATATTTTATCAGAGAGAGGCTTGACACAAATGAAAGAAACCATTAGCATACCCCCCCCCCCGAACCTAAAAAAAAAAGATATTTCTCAATTCGACGTAGGCTCATCTGTATATTCGGCTTGCTAATATTGCTTGCAATTTCCGTTTTAGGAATTACAGTAATAACGATTTCAAAAAAAACAATGATAAAAAAAGTTCATATTCAACTTATCGAAAAAGCAAAAGACACCGCAGCACTGATCAATGAACGCATTAATACTTTTGTTGCCACCCTCACCGCTATCGCGCGACAAGAAGCTTTGAGAAAAGATATACCGTATGAACAAAAAATTTCTATCCTTGCACATGAACTCGCATTCAACAATTCGGAAATAAATGCATTCGGACTTTGCGACAAGGAGGGAAATGTATGGCTTACCGATGGACGACAATCAAATGTTGCCGATCGGGAATATTATCAATCCGCACTCAACGGAAAAGTGTTTGTAACGGAACCGATGCTTTCGCGGACAACCAATGCGCTTGTCACATTTTTCTCCGTTCCGATTTATGATGACGACAAACAAATCATCGGTGTTTTATATGCGCGGGTAGATGCATCCGGTCTTTCCAAAATGATATCCGATATTGTAATCGGAGAAACAGGTGACTGCTATGTTATAGGCCTTTCCGGCAATACTATTGGAGACCCTGACATTGAAGCAGTCAAAAGCCAAGAAAACAGCATAGAAAAAGCAAAAAAAGATCCTTCCTTTGTAGAAATAGCCGTATTCGAAAAAAAAGCATTGCAGTCTACAGAACCGGATGCAGGATACTTTACATGGAAAGGTGAAGAACAAATAGCTGCTTTCGGAATAATTGCAAGTACCGGCTGGCGGGTTATTCTTTCCGCTCCCATACATGAATTCTTAGGCAGCATAACGATAATGCAAAAATTGCTCTCTATCATCACGATCGTTATCTTGCTGTTTGCCATTACCGTTGTATATATCACTGCATATAAAATAGTAAAACCGATAAAGGCCGCGGTTGAGGCATTAAAAGATATAGCACAAGGAGAAGGAGATTTGACAGTACGCTTACCGGTTGTAGGGTATGATGAGATAACGGATCTTTCCAATTACTTTAATCAAACAATAGAGAAGATCGGTGTGTCGATTAAAACGGTTGAAGGCAGCTCGGACGTTATGCAAAGCGTCGGTGAAGAGCTTGCAAGCAACATGACCGAAACGGCAAGCGCCGTCCATCAAATAAATGCAAATATCGAAAGCGTTAAACAACAAGCGCTTACCCAAGCGGCAAGCGTTACCGAAACAGCGGCTACTATCGAAGAGATTGTACGCACTATTCGACAACTAAACGGCAGTATCGAAACACAGGCCGCGAGCGTCGCACAATCTTCTTCATCAATAGAACAAATGGTTGCCAACATCACCTCCATTGGACAGACGCTTGGTAAAACCGATGATGTTATCAGAAGTCTCACCAGTGCTACGGAAGACGGAAAACATACACTAATAACCTCTAACACAGTTACCAAAAAGATTGCCGAAGAATCGGGGTCGCTGATAGAAGCGTCAAGTGTTATTCAACATATTGCATCGCAAACAAACCTACTGGCGATGAACGCGGCAATAGAAGCTGCACACGCAGGAGAAGCAGGTAAAGGTTTTGCCGTCGTTGCAGATGAAATCAGAAAACTTGCCGAAGATTCCGCTGCTCAAGGTAAAACGATAACAACAACGCTTAAAACATTATCCGGTGAAATTGAAATGCTTTCCGATTCTTCCAAAATTGTTGAAGGAAAATTCAATACAATCTTTACCCTTGCCGAACAGGTTAAAGAG
The DNA here is from genome assembly GCA_963514615.1 of uncultured Treponema sp. GTDB lineage: Bacteria > Spirochaetota > Spirochaetia > Treponematales > Treponemataceae > Treponema. The sequence continues at coordinate 5,270 of CAUPUT010000029.1, read as the reverse complement.
ATGAGTAACCGCCTTACCGAAGCAATGCGCGAACAGGAACACGGCAGTAGAGAAGTACTTACCGCTATCAAAGACATCAATATGGTAACGTTAGAGGTACAAGCAGGTTCCGCTGAAATGCTGAAAGGCAGTGAAGGAGTCGCGGAAGAAATGCGAAAATTAGATAACCTTACTCGCGTTATTACCGACAGTATGAACGAAATGGCTTCCGGCGCCGTACAAATCAACAATGCAGTACAAGAAGTTAACGGCATTACACAGCAAAATAAGCGGAGTATTGAGAATTTAGTCGCAGAAGTTTCTAAATTCAAAATCAATTAGGGAAGGGAAGACACTTTTTTCGGATAAAAGATTTCTTCCCTTCCCTAGAACCCATCCTATTTTCAAAATAGCCGCTTAGGGTTCTACCCTAAGAACCCGCCTTTGTTCTTGGGATTAGTTCCTGAACGGAAGTTTAGCAGGTATGATTTTTACGTGCGCGCGATTCTCAGCATCACAATGCTTAACACTGTAAAAATTAAAAACGGCAGAGAGGCGCCTGCAAGCGGAGAGATGTATTCCCACTTTGCAAAAAGCATGGTCATCATTTCGGTAACATAATAAAGAACTGCAAGCGCTAAGCTAAAGAGCAAACTCATCAGTAATATGTTTTTTTTAAAACGCCCGCCGACAGAAACCGAGAAAAACAAAACAATGAATGTTGTAAACGGGAATGAAAAACGACGGTAATATTGCGAAAGGTATTCATGGTAGGGTAAGCCCATCTTTTTTAAATTATTGATAAACACTTTTGCCTGTGCAATAGTCATCTCATCGATAGACGTAATATTCCGCTGAAAGGTTTCAGGCGGTTCGGAAAAAGCTCTTTCATCTATGGTATCTTGATAAAGTACATCATTTTCGGCGGTAAAAGTGTAAACTGATTTATCAATTACCTTCCAATGATCATCTTGCCAACGTGCCGAACTGCCTTTTATAACAGTGGAAACATCTCCCGATTCGGTACGCATCACAATCAGTATATTGCTCAATTCCTTTTGACTATCATCATAATAATCGGCAAAATACACAATCTTCCCTGAATCGGATAAAATAACCACATCGCTGCTATTCAAATTCTGCTCAGGTTCAAGGATGGAATTTACGAGCGCAATTTTTTGCCGCTGAAAACGAATCAAAATACGGTCTTCAAAGTAAAACATCCCGATCGATAACAAAAAACCACACAATACAAGCGGCGCTACCAATACGGCGAGCGGCATACCGGATGCGAAAATCGATGTCAGCTCATTTTTTGCATACATATTCCCCATCGTATACGAACTTGCAAACAACACCGAAAGCGGCATGGCAAACGATATACATTTAGGCAAATACAAATACATCACCCGAAGCAGCGTAACAAAACGTACGTGGTTCTGCAAATATTGTGCCAGATTAAGAAAGAGATCGCCGAGCTGTAGCAACAAAATAAAAAACAAAATCGTTATCACAAAGACAGGGAAAAAGAGCTGCAGCAAATATCGTTGGAGAATTTTCATCTAAATAATCTTTTCCCAAGCAGCACGATGGAGGCGGCAAAAACCATCATATTCGGTACCCACATAGCAGAGGTACCGTTCCAATCGAGCCGTAAACAGAGTGTCTGCCCGCCCATAAACATCGCCCAATATACAACAGCAATCAAAAGGCCTAATACAAAGCCGATACCTTGATTATTTACCTTGCCGGCGCTGCTGATGGCAAAGGCAAGCAGCACAAAAAAGAAGGCACCGAAAGGAATAGAAAACTTTTTATGTAATTCCATTCGATACAGATTGAGCAGCCGCTTATCTTCATTTTGTGCTTCTTTTTCTTTTACATCTTTATAGAGGTCAAGTGAAGACATTTCGGACGGTCCAATCATGTTAAAATAAGAAGACTTAATACTCTTCGCAAGTACATTATAGGTTACCGCTTCGCCGTTCACCGCATCGTATTTTTTTTTATCTGAAGGATCTAAAATAAGAAGATGAGGATACTTCATCTTGAGCGACATAACAATTGAAGGATCGTCGGATTTCCCGACTTCGGCAGTTTGCGTACCGAGTATACGGAATGCTTTATCGGCATTCTTATCGACAATGAGCAGATTGTGAATTTTCCCATCCTGTATCAAGCCTGTAACGACCACTGCATTATGATTGCGTTTTATAGAATAAGAAGCCAGTTCCAGTGCGGGCGTTGAGGTCGCAATATCCCAATAGACGCGCCTAAAATTAACAGCGCTGGCAGGCAACAATACGTCATTGGTAAAAAAAGAAACGATCGAAACCAACAAGCCGACCAGCAACACCGGCAGCATGAGAAACCGAGGCGAAACCCCCAGCGCATTCATAGAAAGGAATTCCAAATCACTGACAAAGCGACCGATCCCCATGAGCGTACCGATCAAGGCGGCAAAGGGAGCGGCATTCGCGATAACAGCAGGAAGCGAATAGAGCATCAGCAATGCGACGTCTTTAAAAGGGGCTTGTTTTGAAAGGACATCTTCCGCCAACAACAGGATGTTATTAACAAAAAAGATAAAGAACAAGAATAAAAAACAGACAAAAAAATACAGCAGCATCTCTTTTACAATATATAAAAAAAGCAGCTTTTGTCTTATGCCCATCATCTTCTTCTTTTAATCTCCGAAACGCAAAAATGCCGATAACTCAAAATACAGCAACAACAGGGGGATTTTTCTTTTTATAACGGCTCCATTATATCGATTTACGCAATGCCGGTGGAACCGTAGCCGCCGGTGCCCCGTCCGGTTTTTGAAAGCGCATCAGTGTGTACAAATCTCACCTGTATCGCCTGTGCAACCACTGCCTGTGCAATTCTGTCGCCATTTTGCACGGTAAAAGGTTCGCTGCCGAAGTTTACCAACAGCACGCACAGTTCTCCGCGGTAATCGGAATCAACCGTACCGGGAGTATTGAGCACCGTAATACCGTACTTGAGCGCAAGCCCCGACCGCGGGCGCACTTGCAGCTCATACCCCACAGGTAATTCAACAAAAAGCCCCGTCGGGATGAGCTTACGCTCCATCGGGTTCAGTGTTACCGGTTCCGCCAGGTATGCATGTAAATCCGCGCCGGCGGAACCGGACGTTTGATATTCAGGCAGCAAGGCTCCTTCCTTGAGTACGGAAAAGACCCTTACCGCCCCATCAGCAATACTCACCGTTTTTCCTCAGTGAACGGCTTAATGACTGCCGGTTTTTTCCTGCTCTTCACAGGCATCGATATACGAAAGATTTAAGCGGCCGAGCTTATCGATTTCCAATAGTTTGACGGGTACTTTTTGTCCTTCCTGTAGCACATCGGTAACTTTTTCAATGCGGCTGCGCGACAGCTTGGAAATATGACAGAGTCCTTCTTTACCGGGCAGAATTTCGATAAAGGCGCCGAAATCCTTGATGCACTTAACGGTGCCTTCATAAATTCTGCCGACCTCAGGATCTTCCACGATGCCGGTAACCGCAGCCTTGGCGCCGAGCGCAGACGAAGAATCCCGCCCATAGATGGTAACCGTACCGTCATTCTCGGTATTGATTGTTACATGGTATTGTTCGGACAGTGCCTTGATAATCTTTCCGCCCGGCCCGATGAGCGCTCCGATCTTATCAACCGGAATCTTGAGCGTTTCAATCCGCGGTGCATACTTGGACACCTGCTCGGAGGGTTTGGAAATAGTCTGATTCATAATACCGAGAATATGGAGCCGACCTTTTTTTGCCTGCTCAAGCGCTTTTTGCATAATCTCAGCGGAAACGCCGGCGATTTTAATATCCATCTGGAAGCCGGTGATACCTTCTGCGGTACCGGCAACTTTAAAGTCCATATCACCGAGGTGGTCTTCTTCACCCAAAATATCGGAGAGTACCGCAAAGCGGCTTCCATCGGTGATAAGCCCCATTGCAATACCCGCTACCGGTTTTTTCATCGGAACGCCGGCGTGCAACAGCGAAAGCGTACCGCCGCACACGGTTGCCATTGACGAGGAACCGTTAGATTCCAGAATTTCGGAAACGACACGGATGGTATACGGGAACGCTTCTCTGGACGGAATCATCGGCATCAGCGAGCGGTGCGCAAGGTGCCCGTGCCCGATTTCGCGGCGTCCGGTTCCAAGCCGTCCGACCTCACCGACCGAATAGGGCGGGAAGTTATAATGCAGGATAAAATTCTCACGCCGGTCGCCTTCGATATCATCATAGACTTGTTCATCAAACACGGTACCGAGCGTAACAACGGCAAGCGACTGTGTTTCCCCGCGGGTAAACACTGCAGAACCGTGCGGCCGCGGCAGCACACCGATCTCGCAGGTAATGGGGCGGATATCTTCCAAGCCGCGTCCGTCAACCCGCAAGCCTTTTTCCAGTATGTTTTCGCGCAAAATGTGGTATTCCATGTCGTCGAATAAAGCGGCAAAGAGCTTCGCCTGTGTTTCATCGGCGAGCTGCTCCGCATACTCTTCGGCAAGCGCCTTTCTGATAACATCGCAGGCTTCGCGGCGCTCTACCTTGCCTTTTGTATATAAGGCTTTGGAAAGTTCGGGATAAGCTTTTGCGTAAATGGCATCTTTATTTGCAAGCGTTGCATTCACCGGTGCAAGCGGCAGCTTTTCCTTTCCGCACGCCGCGCGGAGCTCATTTTGCAGCGCACAGATCGCTTTGATAAATTCATGCGCTTTTTCCAAGGCTTTGAGCATAACCTCTTCCGAAACCTCGTGAGCGCCGCCTTCTACCATCGTAATACCCTCGGCGGTACCCGCGACAACGATTTCCATATCAGCCTTTTCAATCTGGCTGAACGTCGGATTTATTATAAACTCACCGTCGAGGTATGCCACGCGAGCGCCCGCAACCGGCCCGTTAAAGGGAATGTCGGAAATAACAACCGCAGCCGAACTTGCAATAACCGCTAAAATATCCGGCGGATTGATCATATCCGAGGAAATACAAGTCGGTACAATCTGAATTTCCCGTCCGAATGCTTTTTCAAACAACGGCCGCATCGGACGATCAATGAGCCGTGAAACTAAAATCTCTTTATCCTTAGGACGGCCTTCACGTTTGATAAAACCGCCCGGTATCTTTCCCGCTGCATAGTATTTTTCATTATAATCGACGGTTACCGGCACATAATCGAGTCCCTCAACTGCCGTAGATGACGCACACACCGTTGCCAACACTGCGGTTCCGCCGAATTGCGCATAAATAGCGCCGTTTGCCTGTTTTG
>CAUPUT010000028.1:0-11490 GCA_963514615.1 uncultured Treponema sp. | reverse complement strand
TGTCTTCCAATATGAAGATAACCTCTAAGGCCGCCGAGAAGATCGGTGAAAGCGTATCTTTTGTGCGCAATCATATCAAAGAACAGTCGAGCGGCGTTTTAGAAATGCAAGAAAATATCCATCAAGCCATAGAAAATATTGAAGACCTTGATAACAGTATTGAAACACAATCAACGTCCGTCAACCAAGCAGTGCTTGTTATTGAACGGATGGTCGCCGATATTCAATCGGTTACCCGTACAATAGAAAACACTTTCGATTCGATTAAACATTTAAATACTGCCGCAGATGCAGGTAATACGGCGGTATCAAATGCGCATACCATTGTAAAAAATATCAGCGAACAATCCGAAGGCTTACTGGAAGCAAGCAATGTTATTCAGCATATTGCAAGTCAAACCAATTTGCTTGCAATGAACGCTGCTATCGAAGCGTCCCATGCCGGCGAAGTAGGAAAAGGATTTGCGGTTGTTGCCGATGAAATCAGAAAACTTGCCGAAGAATCAAGTGCACAGGGAAAAAATATCACCACAGTGCTCAAAACACTGAAAGAAAAAATTGAAGAGCTTACTGCGGTTGCAGAAGCAACTTCTGTGCAATTTGCGGAAATTATGCAGCAGCTCTCAACGGTCAATAGCGGCAGTAATACCATTATGGAATCGGTAACCAAACAAAACGACGGTAATACGCAAGTACTCGAAGCCGTTAAAGAAGTCAATGCCATAACGGCGCAGGTTAAGCAAAGCTCCGTACAAATACGTTCCGGTAATACGGAAGTCGGTAAAGAGATGGCAAAGCTGGTTGAAATTTCTCAAAACATCGACAGCACTATAAGCAGTGTAAGCGGAGATACGGAACAGATTAGAAAAGTTATCGATGAAGTAAGTACCGGCAGCGCAAAGAACCGAAAAGCGGCACAGAGTGTCATGAAGTATCTAAACCAGCTTTCGCTGTAGGAGGGAATGGGGATGGCGAAATTTATGAATTTTTAACCGCTTTTCCCCATATATTCGGATAACCATGGTTCTCTTCCTTTATTGCAAATAATTTTGTATTTTTCCGCATTTTTTTATTTGTAGGAAAGGTTGAATAGCCTCAATTTTTCCGCAGGGCTGTTAAAAAAACAGCATGATGCCTTTATCCGAAAATTTTTTCGCTTTTCTCTTGACATATTGAGAAAGACTGGTATTATAATAACATCCTTTCGTCGAAAGGAAAATTTCCAATTTCAATAACAAGGAGAAAGACAATGAAATTGTCAAAAAAACTATTGGCAACAGCCCTCTTGCTTGCCGTATGTTTTGCAGCAGTATCTGCTGGCAATCGGATTGACCCAACATCGATGACAAATGAAAGCTCGCAAGGGCTTTTCGGAACGGATGTTGACGACTATCTCGATGTAAACGAATGGAGCAACGTACAGCCCACAAAAGTGTTCGGCTTTTTAAGCTATGGAAAGTCAGGAACGGACAAAATCAACACGGGTTTTGCGATGCCTGTTGGCAAATTCTATTTAGGCGCCTTTTTCGGCGGTCAGTTGAATGACTGGACATCGGAAGTAGGAACCAGAACGGGAGCCAAGCAGGGCAATGGTTCGTTCTCAGCAAGCGGCACGAAAACCACGAACACAGCGAGCGGTTCGGTACTGTTCGGCTTTAACAATATCGGTATTCTGGGAAATATTACCTATACGCCGGGTTCAGGTAATAAAACCGATCACCACAAAACTCTTCCCGGCCTAAAGATAGACAACAACCTATATACACTCGACGTCGCTGTAAAGGCGGGGTTTAACGTTACAGGGCCGAAAGATATACTTTTTAAAACATCGGCAGAGGTTGGAATAACTTCAAAGGTAAATAAAGCAAGAGTTGTAAACAAGACCATTTCTCCGGATACGTACGCGATGGCCAATGCTAATGAGCATGACTTGCATATAAACGGCGGCGTCTACTTTGACTTTGCTCATAACGGTCCCGTAACGCAAGGGGCGAGTCTGTCACTTAATACCGACTGGACCATCTACCCGACCCATGTTGGCCGAACAAAGGCAGCCGGCAAGACCATAGACACATATATGTACGGCAGATGGCATGACGCTATTGAGCTTAATCCTTCATGGAGCATTACATACGAACCGGAAGGAAGTAAAGTCGCTCTTAAAGCAAAAGTCGGAGTGCCGATAACATTCGACAGTAAAATCGAGTTCGACTATACCAAGACGGACGGTAAAAAAGCCTATAATCCGGCGCGGGCGCATACTACCACTATCGATTTTAAGCCCGAATTAAAAGCGGGACTTACCTATGCGCCTATCGACAAGATCCGCTTCAATGTGGGAGCGAAAGTTAATGTTCCCTCATTCGGATGGAATATAACCAAAACGGAATACCGGAAGGTGGGTGACGGCAGCAAGGATGATAAAGGTACAGTACGCAGTTTTGAGTATCACTTTAACACCGCCGATGGAAAGATCGGTCTCGCATCCGGGTTTACGTGGTTTATCACGCAAAATGTTACCTTTGACGCTAATTGGGACTTAACAGACAACTTATTGAACGGCTTCAGCCATAAGCTTCAAAACGGTGACGACATTTGGAAGACAATCAACAAAGTGCTCGTTCATAAAGTCGGCTTCATGCTGTCGGCAAAATTATAAAAAACAACGAAAGGGCTATCTAAAAACTGAAGTTTTTGGATAGTTTCCTTATATTTAGATTAAAGGGCACATCGAAAACGAATGGTTTTGATGTGCCCTTTGTTTTTAAATATTCCTTCTTCCCCTATATACAAATCTTTCCCATCACGACAAACTTTTTTGCGCCTGTTGCAGACGGAACATTATTCGGATTACCGCAAAGCGCTTCGTTCGCAAGTACGGCAAAGGCGCACGCTTCTTTTGAATCACTGTTTTTACCGATATCCTCATTGGTCATTACCGAACATGCAGGCAGCAGCTGCCGCAGATCGTCTAAAATAACAGGATTTTTGCTGCCGCCCCCGCCGACTATCAGCTTTTGCGGCATCGGCAAAGCGAAGGTAGTAAGCGAATACGCGATTGTATACGCGGTATAATAGGTTGCCGTTCTTACAATTGTTTCAAGCGGCAGCTGCAACGCCTTACCTTTATCGTAAAGCGCTTGGATAAACGCTTGAGAATAATGTTCGCGGCCGGTGGTCTTAGGCGGTTTTACCTGCAAATAGGGATCGTTTTTTAAAAATTCCAGTAAGGTAGAATCGACGGTGCCGGACGCGGCAAACGTGCCGTCTTCGTCATAGTTTTGCGTACCACCGCTTATAAGCCGCATTAAGCCGTCTATCAGCACATTGCCCGGGCCGGTATCAAAGGCAACGATGCCGTCCATATCGGCGGCATCGGCAGGCAAAAGTGTGATGTTGCCGATGCCGCCGATATTCTGCAAGCCGATTACCGTACCGGGTTCTCGGTATAACAGATACTCGGTAAATGGAACAAGCGGCGCACCTGCCCCGCCCGCCGCAACGTCCCGAACACGGAAATCGGCAACGATAACGCAGCCTGTTCTTTCCGCGATAACCGCCGCTTCGCCGATTTGCAGCGTGCTTTTAATCTTTTTACCGAAATAGCGCCGCTCATTCGGTGCATGAAACACCGTGTGCCCGTGTGAACCGATAAAATCAACCGCACTTATATCGACCTTCGCTTTTTTGCATACCCTAAAGCAAGCATCCGCAAATAGTTCCCCAAGATAAACATTCATCGCGCTTAATTCTTCGCTGCCGCCGAAAGAACCGGAGGCTAATGCCAACAACCGTTGCCGTACTTCTTGCAAATAAGGCACGGTAAGAAACGCCCGCTCGGTGATGCGTGTTTCGATACCGCAGCCGGTAATGGTAAGCAGCGCCGCGTCAATCCCATCAACGGAAGTGCCGCTCATCAACCCTATCGCCGTCTTTTCTTGTTTCTCGTTTATAAAATCAAGCCGTGTCATAGTGTCTGATGCGTTTCCCCTAAGCTACTTTCATTTTTTTTGGAATAAGCCGAACAACGGCTTTTTGCGTTTTGTTTCGCTATCTGTTTTTTGTATTAAATGCTTGACGTTTTCCATAACCTTGCTCACAATCGGCTGATCGGAGAGATCAACCAAAAAGAATGACAACGTACCGGTAACCGAGAACACCGGCATACATACGATATGGGAGTCTTGCTGCACAGCCGCACGAGTATGTGCCGCATTTTGAATCGCTTCTTTAAGACTGATACCGGGCGCTATTTCGGAAAGTGCATCGCCTTGTTTACATCCCGTTTTCTCTTGCGCCTTAGCGGAAAAATTAAGAATAGTTCCGGTAAGGCTTACAACCAACAGTGGTTGATCGATTATCAACAAAAGTTCATCGACAAGACCGTTTAAGCTCGCAATCTTTAAGCTTTTTTGTGCAGTAATTTGATGGGCATCATCAAGCGCTTCCTGCAGCGTAACGCCTAAGCTACCCAATTTTTTTGCACGGGAATCCGACAAGACGCCGTTTAACTGTATGGCCTTTGCAACCATTAAAAAGTCGTTCTCTTTTCTTTTTGCATAGACGAGCATTGCAATCAATAAGCAAAGCTCCGCCCCTGCCCCTATAAACCCGAAAAACAATACAAGCTCCGAATCGCTTTTGAGCGCCCCCTGCATTCCGGCTCTATATCCCCAAATTGCAGTTGCCAGAATAAGTGCAAATGAAAAAAGCAGCGCTCCTATCAATCTCTTTTTTTCGATAATAATCATACATACATTCCTATTCGTTAGATATTCCTAAATTCCTCAATCTTTTCGGTAGTGCCGAACACAAAGAGTTTATCCCCCGCCTGCAATTCCAGATTATCATCCGGTTCATACATCGCTTCGCGGTTTAGAGGGTTGCCGACCGTATCGATATCGAGTTCAAGCCGGACAACCGTAATGAGCGTTATATTGAATTTTTCTTTCAAAGCGATTTGAGAAAGCGTTTTGCCGATAAAAAACTTCGGCACCTTTACTTCACAAATTCCATATCCTTCGACAACGGAAAGCGAATTGAGCGCTTCGGGGTTCATCAATTCGTTTGCAATACGGGCGGCGGACTCTTCTTCAATCTTTAATACTCTATTTGCCCCTACCCGCCTTAACACAATCGCATGGAGCGGAGAAACCGCCCGCGCTACAATATAGGGAATTTCCCGTTCCTTCAGCAACGTCGTCGTTAAGATACTCGCTTCTTTATTGTCGCCGATTGTAACGATAGCAACGTCGATATCGTCAAGCGGAGCTTTCTTAAATGCATTCTCATCGGTGGTATCGATCACCATCGCCGCCGGAACACATTTTTTTACCCGATCGACAGCCTGCGCATCGTGGTCAAATGCAACAACCGAGCAGCCTCCCTCTGCCAGCATTTCGCAAACTCGAATGCCGAACTCACCCAATCCGATAACCGCAAAATTTTGTTGTACATCCATCGTATTCTCCTTTTAGAGATGCCCTTTACATCAGCGTCTCTTCCGCCAATACCGCTTACATCAACGGCGCAATAGCTTTAAGTACAATACCGGAAACTTTTACCGTCCATTTTTCATGTCGGATCGTTTCTGTCGTTACTGCACGGCACTGTTTTAATACGGATTGATAATCCGCTTCAATATCTGCAATACAATCGACACCATAGAGATAAGTCGCACATTCAAAATGATGATATAAGCTGCGATAATCCAAATTGATGGTACCGACAACGGCTTCCCGATCATCGCATACAAAAACTTTTGCGTGAACAAAGCCCGGCGTATATTCATAAATCCGTACCCCCGATGCGAGCAAAGGAGCGTAATGCGTTTTTGCCAATGCATACGGAGCTTTTTTATCGGGTATGCCCGGCAAAATCAATGTAACATCCACGCCGCGTTCCGCTGCAAACTTTAATACCATCTCCATTTCCCCGTCCAGAATAAGATAGGGCGACATAATATGCACATACCGCTGCGCTCTGTTTAGAATATCCATATACACACACTCGCCGACTTTATTTTTATCGACGGGATTATCCCCGAAAGGGATAACGAAGCCCGCTGCAGATACCGGCAGTTCGGCATGGATATTCAAATGCTCATTAAAATCCCATTTTTTTTCGTGTATGCTCCATAACTGCAAAAACATCAGCGTGAAACTTTTAACCGCAGCGCCCTGCAGCATAACGGCGGCATCCTTCCAATGGCCGTATTTTGTTATAGCATTGATATACTCATCCGCTAAATTAGTACCGCCGTTAAATGCAACCTTACCGTCAATCACCAGAATTTTACGATGATCCCGATAATTATAACGCGTAGAAAGAAACGGCGTAAGCCGTCCGAATATCTTGCATTTAATCCCTAATTTTTCCAAACGGTCGGGATAATCACGAGGCAATGTAGAAAACTCGCAAGTACCGTCATACATCATTCGAACATCGACGCCCTCTTTCGCTTTTTGCGCCAATATTTCCAAGATGCTCCCCCACATCACCCCTTCTTCCACGATAAAAGATTCCAGAAAGATAAAATGCGTTGCCTGTTGAAGCTGAACAAGCATTTCCTTCCAGTTCGCTTCACCGGAGGAAAAATATGTTACCGCCGTTTGATTAAACACCGGATGGCATCCGGTATACCGCAGATACCGAGCAAGCGATGCTGCCCCCTTATCTTGTACCGCAAGAGAAGCGGCAACCTGCGGATCTTGCGGGATACTGTCCTGAGTCAATGCAAAGAGGGTATTAAGCCGATTGCGCGCCAAACGGTTTCCCGGATCGCTTTGGGTATACCAAAACAACAAAGCGCCGAACGCCGGCAACATCATAATGATAACCAGCCACGTAATTTTTGCGGTAGGATCAATATCCGAATTCAGTAAATACAATACCATTACCACAATGAATAAAGACTGGGCTATAGAATAATAAGGAAATATTTCTTTAAACCGATATGGGATGCTCAATAAAATAAATACCTGCAAGCCTAATAAGATAAGAAACACTCCCAAACGGCTAAACAGCGCACGTACCAGCCCCTTCCGGCCTTTTTTGAGTAAATATAAACCTTTGCGTTTTCCCCGTTTCTTTTTTTTCGTATTATCCTCACTTATGGAAATTGTAGGGAGACCCTACCCGATCGAAATAGCGCCGTACGGGTATTCTACCGTGTCGCTGTGTTCCTTTTTACCGGCGGCGGTGAGGATGGTAAGCGGCCCTACCCTGCCGATAAACATCAAAAAGATCAATATCAGTTTACCGGCAATGCTAAACTGTGCCGTTATGCCGGTAGAAAGCCCCACCGTCGCAAAGGCGGAAACCGTTTCAAACGCCATCGGTAAAAACGGCAGCGTTTCGGTTATCGTTAATACGAACACGGCGGCGGAAACAATCGACAAACCGAAACCGAATATCAAAAAGGCTTTTTTAACTTGCTCGTCGGGTATCGACATTTTCTTGATGACTACCGTCCGGTCGTTTTTGAGGAAGGAACGGAAAAACGCGAAAACCACCGCAACAGTGTTCAGTTTAATACCGCCTGCGGTACTGCCCGATGCGCCGCCTGCAAACATCACGAAAATCATCATCAACAGCGTCGCATTAGTCAGGGAAGCAAAGGACACCGTGGAAAAACCCGCCGTCCGCAGCGTAACCGCTTGGAAAAAAGCTCCGAGATATTGTTCACGCAGAGAAAAATCTTTCATCGCATGGGTATGTTCCAATAGGTAAAACGCCGCAAAAGAAATAAAGAGCGCTCCTGCCGTCATTGCAAGTACGATCTGCGTATTGAGCGGAAGAAAAAACGTTGTCTTTTTCTTCTTGAACGCATTACACGCTTCGATTTTTATTTTATGCGCCGTATCATACATAACGGCAAAACCGATACCGCCGAGGATAATCGTAAAGCTAATCGTCAAGCTGATAATAGGATCGCCTGTAAAGGATTCCAGATTGTTCGAAAAGAGCGCAAAACCTGCGTTACAAAATGCGGAGACGGCATGGAAGGCCGCAAATCCGAATGTTTTGGCGGAGACTCCCATGGTACGCGAAAAACCGAGAAACAAAAAACCGGCACTGACCGCTTCAACCAAAAATGTAGAACCTACGATAACGCGAAGCGCCTTAAACAACCCCGACATATCATCTTCGCTCACCATGTACGAAACGGTCAGTTTTTCTGCAATAGAAAGTTTACGCCTAAATGCGAGCATACCGAAAAAAGAAAACACCATAATGCCGAGTCCGCCGATTTGAATAAGTAAAACGAGGATAATCTTGCCGACTGTTGTCAATTCCGTTGCAACATTGACAATACTTAAACCGGTAACACAGACCGCAGAGGCGGCGGTAAATAATGCAGTCAAAAAATCAAGATGGCCGGTATCCGGTGTCGCTGCCGGAAGCATCAACAAAAAGGCGCCGGTAATGATGACCATAAAAAAAGAAATAAGCAAAGTACCGGCAGGGTTCAACATCACCCGCTCCGTACCGCCCGCACTGTCCGCCGTATTCTTGATAATTTTACCGAACAGAAAAATATTTTTTATGAGCGCAAACATGAGAATAAGTTCGGATGATGTAGGAATAAAGCCGATCTTTATTTTAAAAAAGATAAACACCGCACAAAAGAGCAGCGTACTTAGACACAACGCGATATGTTTTTGAAAATACTGCTGAATGTATCTTTCCTGCCGCATCGGTAAGAAGGTTTCCGCAATAATAAGAAGCAAAATGACGGCATCAACCGCGTGAATAACAATAGTGACGGCAAGCGAGGCATAAAATTGCTGCAAAAACAGCACCGCCAAACTGAGTATAAAAGCAACTCCCGAAAGATTTGCTCGGAGCTTTATTACTATGGTATTCATGCCAGTTCAATCCTTTTCTAGGGAACCTACGGGGCAACCGGTCAATAAACCTGTTCGGAAACTTCTGCTTCTGAACAGGTTACCTTGCAATATATATCAGGTACGGTGTCCTTTTGTGTACTTATGCTTTCCCGTTCGGGCATACTATCAATTAAAAGCATATCAGACAATACCTCGCAAAAAGAACATATCCATGCTATACTCGGCGTATGGATTTTTTACGGCGAACATTACCGACCGACACGAAAACGATATAAACCAAAAAGATAGAAGCCGCATCGGAAACCGGTTCAGTTTTTATGCCGATATGGGATGCAATAAAAGGCGGAGTACAGGCCTTTGCCGCAGTCTGTATCGCACTGTTGTACGGCTGGGTATTTATCGCGTTGGGAATAGCCGCAATGATCATCATACTGCGTTCGGGAAAACGGCGGCGGAAGGATAAGGCTGAGAAAGTACAATAGAAAATTTTATGTGAATAGGTATAATGAGGAATGAATGGAGGCCTACTATGCCAAATCTTCAAGTACGGGATATAGATGCACAATTGTATAACTGGCTTTGTGTGAATGCTAAATTAGCAAATCATTCGATAAGTCAGCATGTTATAACGATTTTGCAGGAAAAAGCAGCGGCTCCACAGGAAACTCCGACGACCGCAGTTGATGCCTTTCTCGCATTAAATGATTCTTGGGGAGATGATCGAAGCGCAGAAGAAATCGTATCCGAAATAAGAAATTCCAGAATAAATACTTCAGCAAGAGGGAAGCTGAATGACTTATTTGATTGATACCGATATTCTTATCTATTCGAGGAAAGGGAATCCTATTGTAAATAGTTGGCTACAAAAAAACAAGAATATTCCTATGTCTATATCAGTTATTACATTAGGTGAATTAATTTATGGTGCATATAAATCGCAATACCCTGAAAAAAGTATGATTGCAGTCAATCATATACGAAATATTTTTCCGATTATCGAACTCCATCAAGGAATTATTGAAGTATTTGGTAACATCAAAGCAAAACAGGAAAAGAAAGGACAATGTCTCGCTGATATGGATCTACTGATTGCAGCTACAGCATTATGTATGAATATGACCTTAGTTACAAATAACACGAAACATTTTTCAAAGATAGAAAACTTATCACTGGAAAACTGGGCACAAAAATAAATAGGGAAGAAAGCATTGGAGGAGATTAAATATGCCGCAGATGAGTAAAGGCGGAAAATATATCTTCGGCTGGGCATTAATACGCGAAAACGGGCAGGTCATCTTTCCGCTACCGGCAGTGGAAGAATATAAATTACACCAAGAGCAATATATTTACATCGTTTCCGGCAGTAAGCAGACGGGCGGATTTTGTGTGATGAGCGAGCCCCTGCTTTCCCGCTCAAAACTCAATCACATCCTAAAAGAAAACCCTCGTTTGGCGGATAGGACACTCAAAGAGGGTGAGTTGATTTCATATAAGGGAAGAAAATACGGCTGGCTTACCTTGAAAGATAACGGAGTTCGTCTTTCAGAATCTTTAATGCAGATGTTGGATATAAAGACCGGAGATAAACTATTGGCAATTCGAAGCAGTAATATTGCTTTTACTATGGGTGCAAAAGGTTCATTGGTACAAAAAGCGAATGAATATACTGGAGAAATAGAAGTCTTCTGAAAATATGGTAAGAAGCTACTGAGGAACAAAACTATGACAGTAAAAAAACTAGCAATCATCAGTCTTTCGCGGGGCTTGCTCGGCGAGCCGTTTATTAAGCATGAGGAAGAATTGGGGTTTGAGCGTTTACGCTCATACGGGATAGAAGTCGTTACTACAACGAATGCCTGTAAAGGAATTGATTTTCTTCAAAGTCATCCTGAAGCCCGTGCGCAGGATTTATTGGATGCTTTCTCCGATCCGTCTATCGATATGATTCTGTGCGCAATCGGCGGAGACGACACATACAAGCTGTTGCCGTATTTATTTGAGCATGATGAATTACGGAAGGCGGTACAGCATAGCAAAAAGATTTTTCTCGGATTCTCCGATACGACGATGAATCATTTTATGCTGCATAACGTAGGCGTGAACACTTTTTACGGTCAATCGTTTGTGGCGGATATCTGTGAACTTGAAGATGAAATGCTACCGTATTCAAAAAAGTATTTTGAAGAATTGATTACAACCGGCAAAATAAAAGAAATCCGCCCGAGCGATATGTGGTATGGCGAGCGTACCGAATTTGATGAATCACAGATCGGTGTGAAAAGAGTGCGGCACCGGAACAATGGATTTGAATTGTTGCAAGGGAAGTCCGTATTCTCCGGCGCTATTCTCGGAGGCTGTATTGAATCAATGTATGATATGTTTGACAACACCCGCCATAATGACAGCCCTACTTTGTGCCGCCGCTATAATCTTTTCCCGAGCATTGACGATTGGCGAGGTAAAATACTGCTTTTGGAATCGAGCGAAGAACGTCCAAAACCGGAGCTTTATCAAAAGATGCTGCAAGCGTTAAAGTCAACCGGCATTTTTGAAGTTATAAACGGTCTCCTTGTCGGAAAACCGATGGACGAAGTATATTATGAAGACTACAAACACCTTTTAATCAGCGAAATCAACA
>CAUPUT010000027.1:0-11523 GCA_963514615.1 uncultured Treponema sp. | reverse complement strand
ATTGACCGCTGTCTATGGATTTTTCCGCCTGAAGAATGGGCATTGCTATCAGAAAAAGTTATGCAATCCGCTTCGTTGTTTCAGGCAAACTCCCGTCTTGTACTGCGCAGACTTATCGCTCCGGCGCAGGAAATAGACATCGATAAGGCGGGACGCATTTCAATACCCCAAAGTTTACGTGAATACGCGCAGCTCGAAAAAGACTGCGTGCTATTGGGCATCAACCGTTATCTCGAATTATGGGATGCGGATGAATATCGAGCTTATCTGGAGGGAAGCGAGGCGGATTTCCATCAAGCGAGCGAGGACTTGGGGCTTATTCGTTTTTAACATGTATGAACTTTGTACACACACCGGTTTTATTACAAGAATGCCTGCAGTTGCTTGCCCCGGAAACACCCGACCCGCTTCTTATCGACGGAACATTAGGCGAAGGCGGCCATAGCGAAGCCTTTTTAAACAGCTTTCCTCAATTAAAAGTTATCGGTATCGATGCCGACCCTGCCATTCAAGCAAAGGCAAAAGTACGGCTTGCCCCATTCGGCGAGCGTATGCAGTTTTTTTTAGGCTGGTCGGATGCTTTTTTCGATCAATACCCTCAAGATAGAACGGCGC
Organism: uncultured Treponema sp.; assembly: GCA_963514615.1. Taxonomy (GTDB): domain Bacteria; phylum Spirochaetota; class Spirochaetia; order Treponematales; family Treponemataceae; genus Treponema. The sequence continues at coordinate 10,908 of CAUPUT010000027.1, read as the reverse complement.
CTTCGCTCATCTTATTTGATCTCGGTATTTCTCTCTTCCATTATGTGGAATCAAAACGCGGCTTTTCGTTCAGCGCAGACGAACCGCTCGATATGCGTATCAATCCGAATGAACCGCTGACAGCTGCGGATATTGTAAACACCTACAGCGAAAAAAAACTTGCAGATTTATTGTACCTCTATGCAGAAGAACGCTTTTCGCGGCCGATTGCCCGCACTATCGTTGCGGAACGGGAAAAACATCCCTTTACGGAAGCGCGGCAGTTAAGTGAAACCGTATTCCATGCGGTTCCCTCCCGCTTTAGGCACGGCCCCATACATCCGGCAACCAAGACGTTCCAAGCCTTACGGATTGCGGTCAACAGCGAACTTGACCGGCTGCCGCGCCTGTTGGAAAAAGCCTTTTCGTGCCTTGCGGCAGAGGGCAAAATGGGCGTTATTTCCTTTCATTCGCTGGAAGACCGCATTGTTAAACTTTTTTTTAGAGACCTTGCAAAAAGCTGTATTTGCCCGCCTGAAATGCCGATATGTACATGTGGAGGCGTGCCCCGTGCAGCTTTGCTTACCAAAAAACCGGTCGGCCCCTCTGCCGAAGAGACAGCCGGTAACGCGCCGTCCCGCAGCGCCCGGCTCCGCGTTATAAAAAAGCTCTCTTTGAGGAGGTCATAACCGATATGAAACACCTTTTAGCTTTGATTTTTACCGTCAGTATTCCCGGTCTGTTTTTCTTCACCGTTAAGCAGTCTCAAGTTTATAATACACTTGAACGCGAAGTAAACGCATATAACGATGAGCAGAATCGTCTGATTGCAGAAAACAAACGGAAGATTTCGGCTATTTCCATCCTCTCAAAACCGCAGCGGATCGAAAAGATCGCTGTGGAAGAATTGGGTATGCATAAAGCGGATTCCTCTCAAATTATCCGCATCTCCTTAGATAAGGAAAAGAAGGGATAACGCCATGTTGTTGGGTTGGGAGGCTCTCTGCACGGCAGTTGCAGGAACATTTATTTGCAATTATTCTCCTTATCAAGGTTTTGACTCTGTTACCACAGACAGCAGAACAGTAGGCGATCATGCGCTCTTTATTCCGCTGCGGGGTACGCAGCAGGATGGGCACCGCTATATCGAACAAGCCTTACAGCACGGAGCGGCTTGCGTACTTGCCGATGCGGCATACCTCGACATGCCGGAAAACACCCAACAGATTCTCGCACTCTGTCAAAAACATCAGGCAGCCTGCATCCGCGTTGAACATACGTTGAAAGCGCTGCAAGACGCCGCTGCTGCCTATCTGGAACAATTCCCGCAGCTTCTTAAAATCGGCATAACCGGTTCAAACGGTAAAACAACGACAAAAGAACTGCTTGCCTCCATCTTTGCTCAAAGATACCACACGGTAAAAAACGAGGGGAACCTCAATTCCGAAACAGGACTGCCGCTCTCGGTTTTTACCGTAACGAAAGAACATGAAGTAGGGATTTTTGAGCTCGGTATGAACCGAAAGGGAGAAATTGCGGAACTTGCCGCAGTACTAAAGCCGAACATTGCTGTTATCACCAATATCGGCACTGCGCATATCGGGATACTCGGTTCCAAAGACGCTATCGCACACGAGAAAAAAGAAATTTTTTCCCGATTTGATGAAAACGCTGCCGGATTCGTCCCCGATAAGGACGAGTACACGGATTTCTTAAAAGAAACCGCACACGGAAAAATCTTTACCTATAGTGCGGATCCCGGCTCTTATACCCTCGAAGGACTTTCCGGTACGGAGATACGGTATAAGGGACAAACCATTCGCTTACCACTTCCGGGAATCCATAACGTACACAATGCCTTTGCCGCGATTACTGTTGCGGAATACTGCAATATTCCGCTGCAGTCAATAAAAACAGGTATTGAGCATACACATGCACTCTTCGGAAGGTCTCAAATTATCCACGGGCAGGTAACGTATCTACTCGACTGTTATAATGCCAATCCCGATTCTATGAATGCGGGACTTACATTGTGTGCGAATATTGCAGTAAACGGCAAAAAGGTTTATGTACTCGCCTCGATGAAGGAGCTGGGTTCGGAATCGGCGGAAGCACACCGAGCCGTATGCACCGCAGCATTTGCCTCCGATGCCGACGCATTATTTTTTTTCGGCGAAGAGATGTGCACGGCAGCTGCCGAACAAGGTAAACATTCCTCAAAAATGTTTTTCTGCTTTAAAGAAAGCGAAGCAACCAAACTCGGCGACACATTGGACGATTTATTAAAACGAAACGATTTTGTATTCCTGAAAGGCTCCCGCAGCCTTGAGCTGGAGCAGTTTGAACCTATTCTGCAAAAGGAGCGGGTATGATACAGCATAGTATTTCCGTTGAAAAGAATGTCAACCGCGACCGCTACAGCTTTACGTTTATTCTGCTTGTCCTCATCATGGTCGGTATCGGAATCGCAGTGCTCTATTCGGGTTCCTTACATTATGCCGAACGTTTTTTTGATGATTCTTCTTATTTTGTTATCCGTCAATTCCGCAATCTCCTTGCAGGAAGTATCGGCCTCATTTTTTTTTCATTTTTCAGTTTTGACCGTTTACGCAAACTGCTGCCCTATCTACTGATAGCCGGTTTTATCTTTCTATTACTCCCGTTTATTCCGGGCATCGCATCTCCTCGGAACGGTGCAAACCGCTGGATTTCCATCAGCGGATTCAGTTTACAGCCATCGGAGTTTATTAAACTCCTGCTCATTATATTCCTTGCAAACTTTTTCGACAAAAAAACGAATCAATTAGATGCACCGTTAATTTCCATATTACCACCTTTTTTTATAACGGCGGTATTCGTATTGCTGGTATACCTTGAAAACGATTTCTCGAGCGCAATTTTCTTAATGCTCATCTTTATGGTCATGTTTTTCGCCGCAGGCGGACCGCTGCTGTGGTTCCTAAAGGGATTGATTGTTACCATCCCCTGTGCAGTGCTGATGGTCGTTACCTCAACCTATCGAATGAAGCGCGTCCTTTCTTTTATCGCCCCTGACCGGGATCCGTTGGATACGAGCTACCAAATCAATGCCGCCCTCGAAGCGCTTGCAAGCAGCGGCTTGTACGGAACGGGAATCGGCAACGGGGTGCACAAAATTTCGAGCGTTCCGGAAATATATTCCGATTTTATCTTTGTCGCGTGGGCCGAAGAAATGGGTTTTTTAGGTGTTTGCGGCTATCTTGTACTATTACTTGCATTTACTGCTGTAGCCTATCTTATTGCGTTTTCATCTAAAAGTCGATTCGGCTGCTATGTGGCATTCGGCGCCGCCTCTGCAATTATCTTTCAATCTTTTTTAAATTTAGGGGTTGTTGTCCGCTTGCTGCCCGCAACCGGTATTCCGCTTCCCTTTTTCTCATTCGGCGGCTCTTCGCTTATCACAACTCTCTGCTTATGCGGATTGATTATCAATGTTTCAAGTTATGCAAAAAGGAGTATCTCAGATGTCTGATATTATCAGGTTACAAAACCGTAGCTATACCGAATCACTTAACTCCCCGCAGACCGTAAAAAAAACAAAGGGAAAGAGGCTCCTTAAAATCGTTATTCTATTGATACTGTTGTTTTTAGCGGGCGATTCCGTTTATTATCTTTTTATTGTACCCTTTAATGCAACGGCAAAGATACAGGTTTTAGGTATAAACACTATTCTTGAAGCGGAACTGAAAAAAGCGGCAGGCCTAACGGGGGCGGAAAAGTGGGGAAAAATCGATAAAGATGCCTTGTTGCATCGAATTACAAGCTATCCTCTTGTTGCGGAAGCGCGCGTAGTCAAAAAATACCCCGATAAGGTATTGATCGAAATAATCGAACGACAGCCTGTGGGCATATTGCTTGCAACAGTCGAAGGCCGCACTATTCCGATGGAAATAGATAAAACGGGAACGGTATTTAAAATAGCCTCGAAAAAAGACCGACAAACGCTGCCGATCATCAGCGGCCTTTCTTTTCAGAATATACGAGCAGGAATGAAGGTACACAAACAGCTTGTACCGTTATTTAAACAACTGGATCTTTTGCAACGGAAAAGTCCCGCATTAATGAGTGAAATTTCCGAAATGAAGATTGAACAAAAAAAATACGGCGGTTTTGATCTTATCCTCTATCCGGTACGAACACAAGTTAAAGTACGTACCGACAGTGCATTGAATGAGGATCGATTGCAGTATATGATATTGACATTGGATGTCATACGAAGGCTTGATCTGAATGCGCAGATTGAGGAGTTGGATGTGCGGGCAGGAACGGCTTCCTACCGTTTAAGAGGTGAAACCAATGAGTGATGTCATAGTCGGATTAGATATAGGAACCAGTGCGATTAGAACTGTTGTCGCTGAAAAATTGGAAACAGGTGTTCTTCAAATTATCGGCGTCGGCAGCGGCGTTTCGCAAGGGTTACGAAAAGGAACCGTTGTCAATATCGAAAAAACCGTACAGGGGATCCACGATGCGATCGAAGCTGCGGAGATGATGTCCGGTGTGGAAATTACTCACTGCATAACCGGGATAGGCGGTACTCACATCGAAGGACTCAATTCCCGCGGTATCGTCGCCGTTACCGATAAAGGTAAAGGAAACCGTGAAATAGACCAGCAGGACATCGACCGCGTCATAGAAGCTGCAAAGGCGGTTGTTATCCCAATGGATAGGTGTGTCATGCATGTAATTCCGCAATCGTATATTGTCGACGATCAGCGCGGTATCGCGGATCCGCATAATGTAATCGGTGTTCGTATCGAAGCGGAAGTGCATATCATCACCGGATCGGTTACCTGCATCAAAAATATCGTCGACTGTGTGAAACGCGCTAATTTACAGGTTGAGGCACCAATGTACCATGGTTTAGCTGCCGTAGAATCCGTTATGACGCAGGAAGAACAGGAACTCGGTTCGATACTCATCGACATCGGAGGAGGTACGACCGATATTGTGGTAATGTCGGGCGGAGCGCCGGTTCTTACGACAGTGCTGCCGGTAGGCGGAAATCATGCCACAAACGATTTAGCAATTGTAAAGGGACTTTCGACCGAGACCGCCGAAAAAGTCAAGATAACCGACGGGTGTTGCTGGCAGCCGCTCATGGACGATAATAAATCGGTACTGATTTCCGCACCGGGAGGACGGGCACCGATACAGATTAAAAAAGCGGATATATGCGATATTCTGCAAGCCCGAATGGCGGAAATTTTCACGATGGCAAAGGATAAAATAGCTCCGGTAATCGCCATGAATCGATTCGCAGGCAATGTTATTCTGTGCGGCGGCGGTTCGCTTATGCCGGGAGCCACAGAACTTGCGTCCGAAATTTTCGATACGCCTGCAGTTAGGTTAGGTATTCCGGGAACCTTCGGCGGTTTAACCGGAGAATATCGCAGCCCCGAATTTGCCGCTGTACTCGGGCTGGTTTTATCCCAGTATAAACGACACAGTCATACCGGAGAAGAAAAGAAAAAAAACGAAACCGAGTCGGGCAAATTCCTCGGTAAAATTAAGGGTATGTGGAAAAATTTATTTGAATAGAGAGGGGAGGGAACCATATATGGATTACCAAGTGATGCAGCAAAACGAACTGTTGCCGGTTAATCCCACCGTTATTAAAGTAATCGGTGCCGGCGGGGGCGGTTCGAATGCGGTTAACAGAATGCTGGAGTGCAATATCCAGTACGTCGATTTTATCGTTGCGAATACCGATGTGCAAGCACTGAATTATTCAAAAGCACCGATGAAATTAGTGATCGGATCAAAGTTGACCGGAGGACTCGGCGCAGGCGGAAAACCTGACATAGGCGAAAAAGCCGCTATGGAAGATACCGAAATTATTACAAATGCCGTCCGCGGTGCGCACATGGTATTTATCACCGCCGGTATGGGAGGCGGTACCGGTACCGGTTCCGCGCCGGTTATTGCAAAAATCGCTCGCGACCAAGGAGCCTTAACGGTCGGTGTCGTTACAAAACCGTTCGCTTTTGAAGGGCGCGCAAAGATGCGTACCGCCGAAGCGGGAATTGAAAAACTTCGACAAAATGTCGATACGCTGGTTGTTATCCCCAATCAGCATTTATTAAACCTTGTAGACAGCAAGCAGACGATAAAGGATGCTTTCGTTATGGCGGATGATGTGCTGCGCCGTGCAGTGCAGGGCATTGCGGATATCATTACAAAAAACGGATTGGTCAATATCGATTTTGCAGATGTGCGCTCCACAATGGCCGGTCAAGGCGATGCGTTAATGGGCGTCGGTACCGGATCGGGAGAGAACCGTGCGGTTGATGCGGCAACGAATGCTATCAACAATCCGCTTTTGGAGGATTCCCACATCGAAGGCGCAACACGAATACTGGTTAATATCTACGCAGCGGAGATGCCTTCTACCGTGGAAGTTAACGATATTATGGAGATCGTTACAGCAAACGCTCATCCCGATGTGGAAACCATTCACGGTATTACCGTCGATGAAACCGATGAAGCTATGAAAGATAAAATTACCGTAACGGTCATCGCAACCGGCTTCCCTACCGACACGAATCCGATTCAGGGGATGATGCAAAAGCAGGGACAGCCCGCAGGGGCAGTAACTCAACCTGAACCGCTTCATACATCGTTTTTACAAAATGATTTTATTTCGGCAAGCGAATGGGCAAAGCTGCAAACCCCGCAACAGCCTACCCTACCCGGTCTCGGCCCGCGGAATGCAAGCATGCCGACTATGCCTCCGCCGCCTGAACAACCGGCAATAACCGAAGTCCCGCGGCAACCTATCCGTGTACAGCTCCCCGACGCCAATACCGATTTGGACGTGCCGGCGTACTTGCGCAACCAAAGGTAACTCCTTTTAAAAATATGCGGACATCTGCGTTGTCGCATCATGAAAAGTATACATCCTTGTACACTTTTCATGGCGAGTTTCGCGTAAGCGCGAAACATCGCTTCTGATGGAACCAGCGGCATCCGTGCCGCTTCTGAAACTAGTATTCAACGTATCAGAACGAACAGGGATGTTCGTGCTTATAAGCAGTAGCGAGTTTGCACTGCAAACTCGTCGTTAAAAAGCGTACACGGATGTACGCTTTTTAACAGTCTATTTTTAAAAGGCTAACGGAAAGGCTAGGTGCAAAAGTTATGACTACCTTTAGTCGTATGCGGGCTTAATATCTCGACGCGCTGCGTCGAGGTTGTTGATTACAATCCTTTTGTGCGAAATTTTAGATAAAATTTCGCACAATTTATTTTAGAGGAAGAATAAGCACACCAGATGAATTAATCACAATCGCAAAATAATTGAGGTCGTGAGACCATTTGAACCGCGAAGAGGTTCAACTCTGGTTGAACGACCTCAATTATTTTGCGGGGAGATTCAAACAACGTCTGGGGTGCTTATTTTGAACATGCAACGATGAATGAAATACAATTACGGGCATTTTACGGATATTTAATTTCGGCGGAGGCGCGGGCGCAGCTTACTGCAAAAACATATATCAACACGCTTCGGCTCTTTCAACAGCAGCTGGGCGAGGAGCGTCTTGTTGAAGATGCTTCTCAAGACGACTGTATCGGCTTCCTCCTTGCGCGGGCGGAAGAAGGTGTAACGGGGAGAACGCTTGCAAAAGATCAGGCAGCGCTCCGCTCTTTTTACCGCTTTTTGCAGCTGGAAAACGTCCGCACCGATAATCCTGCAGAACAGCTGGAAAGTCCCCGCCGCGAAAAAAACTTGCCGCGGGCGCTTGAACCCGATGAAGTCGATAAGCTCTTGGCAGCTATTTCGCTGGATACGCCGAACGGTATCCGCGACCGCGCTCTGTTTGAACTTATCTACTCGGCAGGGCTTCGTGTAAGCGAAGCGGTAACGCTTTCGCTGGAAGACATTTTTTTTAACGAGCAGCTGCTGAAAGTTCACGGCAAGGGCGGCAAGGAGCGTATCATCCCCTTCGGAACACAGGCGGAAGCGCAGCTTGCTGCTTATTTAAAAACGGCACGCCCGCTTCTTTTAAAACCGACGCATCGAGAAAACACTGAAACTACCGGAGCGGTGTTCTTAAACCACCACGGCGAACGGCTTACCCGTAAGGGAATTTGGAAACGCCTACAGGAAATCGAACAGCTCAGCGGTGTTACCACAAAAATCCACACGCTTCGCCACTCGTATGCAACCCATCTGCTCGCAGGCGGCGCCGATCTCCGCTCCGTACAATGCCTCCTCGGGCATGCAAGCATCGCTACTACGCAAATTTACACCCATATCGAAGACAAGGATTTGGAATCCTACCACCGCAAATTTTTTAAAAAGAAAAAAGATTAAAAGCAAAGTCTGATACGTTTACCCTGCGACACTGAAACTACCCTATTGCGTCGAAAATGATAAAAATGCTATAGTGTGGAAATTTTGGGCAAGTGCCGACGGCAACCGCTTACAATATTTCTGATGCAGTTGCCTAACATAGCTCGACACTGCCTGCATTTTATGAATGGAGGTTTTGATGAAAAAAATCTATCAGGTAGATGAAAAAGTACCGGCGAGTCTTTTTCTCCCGCTCAGTTTGCAACACACGTTTGCAATGTTCGGCGCATCGGTTCTGGTTCCAATCATTTTCCAAATCGATCCGGGGATAGTGCTGTTGATGAACGGAGTAGGGACTCTGCTTTTTATCCTTATCGGTAAGGGAAAAGCGCCGGCCTACCTCGGTTCCAGCTTTGCGTTTTTAGGACCGGCCGGTTTGATTATCTCAAGCATGGGGTTCCAATATGCACTCGGCGCTTTCGTGGTAACGGGTTTGCTCGGATGTCTGATCGCTCTGATTATCTATAAATTCGGCTCATCGTGGATCGATATTATCCTTCCGCCTGCCGCGATGGGGTCGGTAGTTGCGCTCATCGGGTTTGAACTGGTAGGTCTTACCGTCCGCGGCGGCAACATCGGCGCTAATATTATGACCGACAGCGTTAGTACGGCGGATATTACTGTGTTCTTTATCACACTCGGCGTCGCGGTATTCGGGTCTGTTCTCTTTAGAGGTTTCTTTTCCACCATTCCAATCCTCATTGCAATTATCGCCGGATACACGGCTTCAGTTTGTTTCGGATTGGTCGACTTTACGCCGATTAGAGAAGCAGGCATCTTCACCCTTCCTCACTTTCAGTTACCGAAATTCGATATCAAAGCAATTTTAACGATGCTACCGGTATTGATGGTTATCACGAGCGAGCACATCAGCCATCAAGTAGTTACCTCGAATATCATTAAACGAGATCTTATTAAAGACCCCGGTTTGCACCGCACCATCTTTGCAGATAACTTTTCCACCGCGCTTTCAGGGTTTGTCGGTGGCGTTCCCACCACAACATACGGTGAAAATATCGGTGTTATGGCGGTTACCGGCGTATACAGTGTGTACGTTATCGGTGGAGCTGCGGTCATTTCCGTCTTGATGGCTTTTATCAGTCCGCTTGCTGCGATTATTCAAACCATACCGGGCGATGTCATCGGCGGCGTAACGTTCCTTCTATATGGTATGATCGGGGCTTCCGGTATCCGGCTCTTGGTTGACTCAAAAATAGATTATTCCAAACCGAAAAACTTAATGCTGACTTCCGTCGTCTTTACGACCGGTTTAAGCGGTATCTCTATTAGGCTTGGGCAAATCGAGTTTAAGGGCATGGTGCTTGCCTCCGCTGTTGCAGTCTTGATGAGTTTAATCTTTTATATCTTTGAAAAAATAAACGCTTTAGAATCTTAAAAAAGCGTCTGACAGTGCAGTTTCCTGTGCAGGAAATACACTGCACAGGATGCTTAAATTATTAAAAAAATTGCTATGTACTACCGAGAATAGAATTCAACGACGTACTGAATATTTCCAACCGGTTGAATATCGGTAGGAGTGGGAAGTGCCGTTACCGTTGCAGACAGATTTTCATCGTTAACGGAGAGCCAACAGCCTTTTGCTCCTTGCACGGTGCTCAGGTTGTGCCGGATGAGGTTTTGGAAGCCTTTTTTATCTTTTGTCGTGATGACATCGCCTACTTTAACCCGCATGGACGGAATATTGGCCGGTTTACCGTTCAGTAAGAAATAAGCATGAGAAACCATCTGCCGAGCCTGTGCACGACTTACCGCAAAGCCCATTCGATAAATGGTATTATCCAAACGCTGTTCCATTAAAGAAAGCATATTATCGCCGGTAACGCCGGACATCTTGAACGCTTTTTGGAACAAATTACTGAACTGACGTTCGGACATTCCATACGCAAAACGGAATTTCTGCTTTTCCTTCAATTGTTCGCCGTAAACGGAAAGCTTTCCACGCTGTTTAGCGCCGCGTTCCTTTCCGGGAGCATTCGGTTTTTTATCCAATAACTTACTGTACTTAGGATTTCCAAAAATATTTGATCCGAACCGGCGGACCAATTTACCTTTCGGCTGTTTAGTTGCCATTTTTCACCTCGTAAATCTAATAAGAACACCTTCGCGGTGTTACAGTAGTCTCTTTTCTTTTATTAGGGAACGATAAAAAAGAGCATGGCAAACCCCGAAAATATACATTAAGCGTATCGGAGTTTACCGGATCATGCCAGCCGTACTTCACCGAAATGAAAGCCGCATACGGCAGAACATAACACTATAACTTATCGCAAAACATCCGTTTTTGTCAACGGGTTGCAAGCCCCATTTTTTCCCTTGTCTTTTCCCGCCTTATCCCTTATAATAATAGCTATGTTCAGCCGAAAAGATAGATTGCCGCAGTATAAAAAATCTCTTTTCAAAGCACAAAAAATGCATAAGGCACTTGACGTACAGCAACGCGCTGCGCAAAATTCACCGCTTCACCGCTTCACCGCTTCACCGCTTCACCGCTTCACCGCTTCACCGCTTCACCG